>CAKKQB010000013.1:0-58262 GCA_919901915.1 Omnitrophica bacterium GWA2_41_15 | reverse complement strand
TATAGCCGCCATAATAGCAAAATCTCGACAAAAGTCAATTGTTATGGTATATTAAGAGCGTATAGCGTATAGCGTAAAAGCAAATAATAAAAATGAAAAATTACCGTAAATTATTTAATTTTGCCAGGCTTTATTACGGACTTTTGGTTTTATCCGGAATATTCATGGGTATTGTTACCTTTTTGGATGTTTTCCGTTTAAGCGCGATTGTTCCGGTAATAGACAGGGTTTTTACTAATAAAACTATCGTATTTGTCAGCGGTAAATATCCTGTGTTTATTGAGAATATCTTAAATTACCTGAACACGTTAAGCCCATTAAAGGCCTTGCATATGATTCTTATTATTATGCCTATAGCCCTTTGTGTCAGGGCATTTTTTGAGTTTTTGCAGTCGTATATTATGTCAGGCGTGGGTCAAAAGGTAATTAGAGATGTAAGGGGCCGGATTTATGGTAAGTTGCAGGCCCTTTCCCTTGATTATTTTATACAAAGAAGAAGCGGGGAATTAGTATCGCGGGTTACCAATGATGTGAGATTAATAGAAAATGCCGTATCTTACGCGTTTGAGGACTTGATTTATCAGTCATTTCAGATTATCTGTTATTCTGTTTTAATTTTTCTTATTAATTGGAGGATGGCTTTGATTTCTATGGTGGTTTTGCCGATGGTGGTTATTCCTGTTGTTGTGGTTGGTAAGGCCTTACGGAAATTAAGCAAAAAATCGCAGGAGAAGATGGCGGATATAAATTCGCTTTTGATTGAGACATTTATTGGCAGTCGTATTGTTCGGGCATTTTGCGCTGAAGATAGGGAGATAGATAAGTTTAAAAGACAAAATCAGGATTATTATAAAATTGCCATGAAATCCGTAAAAAGGACACTTTTATTAGGCATTACTACGGAGTTAATGGGTGTGGCTATGGCTCTTTTTATTATATTTTATGCCGGAAGGCAGGTTATAGATGGAAAGATTTCTTTCGGCGTCTTTGCTTTGTTTATGACGGCGCTTCTTTCGCTTATCAGGCCATTTAAGAAATTAAGTCAGGTTAATTCTATAATGCAGCAGGCGGTAGTTGCCTCAAACCGTATCTATGAAGTTTTGGATGCTGTGCCTAGCGTTCAAGAGAAACCAAGCGCGGCACAGTTTAGTTTTAAGAGTAATATTAGATTTGAAAATGTGCGGTTTGATTATATAGGCCAGGATATTCTAAAAGATGTAAATTTAGATGTGAAAAAAGGCCAAGCCTTGGCTGTTGTGGGGTTAAGCGGCGCTGGAAAGACTACGCTTTTAGATTTAATACCCCGGTTTTATGACCCTAAAGAAGGAAGGATCCTTGTTGACGGAGTGGATATAAAAGATATGGGCATTAAATCCCTGCGCAGTCAAATCGGGATTGTTACGCAGGAGACGATCCTTTTTAATGATACCATAAAAGTAAATATTGCTTATGGCAATCCTTGCGCAAGCGATAAAGAAATAGAGCAGGCGGCTATGCAGGCGCACGCCCATGAATTTATCAAGAAGCTGCCTTTGGGGTATAATACGGCTATCGGCGATAGAGGGACGAAGCTTTCTGGCGGAGAGCGTCAGAGGATTGCTATAGCTAGGGCATTGTTAAAAAATCCCGCGATTTTAATCTTAGATGAGGCAACATCTCAATTAGATTCCGAGGCAGAGCGTATTGTGCAGGATGCCTTAGACAAGCTTGTTCAGGGCAGGACCGTTTTTATAATCGCGCATCGGCTTTCTACAGTGCGCAATGCTCATTGGGTAGTAGTTTTAGATAAAGGCCAAATAGCGCAGCAGGGTACACACGCTCAGCTTGTAGGAAAAGATGGCTTATATCGGCATTTGTATCAGATGCAGGAGTTTGAGAAATAAATTGCAGGAAATAAAGTTTGTGGTATACTTACAATACTTAGTAAGAGAGTCGTAAGTCGCCAGTCGTAAGTCACAAGTCATTAGTTACGACTAACGACTAACGACTAACTTACAACTTATAACTTAAAAAAAAGGAGAAAAAAATGCCATCAGATTTAATTAAACAGTTGTTAGAAGCAGGGGTTCATTTTGGGCATCAGACAAAGCGCTGGAACCCTAAGATGAAAAAATACATTTTTGGAGTAAGAAACGGTATTTACATTGTTGATCTAGAAAAAACCGAGGAATGCGTTAATCGCGCCAGGGATTTTATTATGGATGTAACCTCAAAAGGCGAATTTGTGCTTTTTGTAGGCACGAAGAAGCAGGCGCAAGAGGTAACTTATCAGGCAGCCAATCGATGCGGTATGTATTTTGTAACGGAACGCTGGCCGGGCGGACTTCTGACTAATTTTACCACTATAAAAAAGAGCATAAACCGTTTAAAGGAAATAGAAGGAATGAAAGAGGATGGCACGTTTGGGAAGCTTACCAAAAAAGAAGTGGCTCGGTTGCAGAAGGAGCTGGATAAGTTAAATAAAAATTTTTCCGGTATTGTTAAAATGGAATGTATGCCTAAGGCTATTTTTATTGTAGATACCAAGAAAGAGGACACGGCAGTTCGTGAGGCGAATAGATTAGGCATACCGATAATTGGCCTGATTGATACAAATTCCAATCCTGATATGATTACGTATCCTATCCCTGGAAACGATGATGCGGCTAAATCCATATGCTTGATCGCGAATATTATCGCTGATACAGCGATTGAGGGAAGAAAGAAATTTCTTTCGTATCTTTCTCAAGAAGGAACGGCTACTAAGAAAGAAGGAGAAGGGGCTCAAGAGCCGCTTATTTTGGAGGGGGAAGAATTAAAGATAAAAGAAATCGAGGAGGAATTGGAATCAGAGGAACCTTCTGAAGAGCAGGGAAAGTTGGCAAAAAAGGTTTATGTAGAAGAAAAACCTAGATTTCATAAGAAGTAGAGAGTGAGGTTTTTCAGTATTAATTAATAGGAGAATAAGATGAAAATATCTGTTGAGTTAATTAAAGAATTGAGAAATTTAACTTGCGCGAGTATCGCGCATTGCAGAAAGGCCCTTGAAGAGTCAGATGGAGATATTAAAAAGGCAGTTGTTTTTTTGCGTAAGCATGGCCTTGAGATAGCGGCAAAAAAAGAAGGGCGCTCTACTAAAGAAGGAAGAATAGATACTTATATACACACTGGAAATAAAATAGGCGTGCTTTTAGAGGTTAATTGCGAGTCTGATTTTGTGGCGCGCAACAGTGATTTCGCGCAATTTACCAAGGATATGTGCATGCAGATAGCCGCTACAGTTCCGTTGTATATTAAAAAAGAGGATGTGCCGCTAGAAGTTATTGAGCATGAGAAAGATAAAGAGGAGTTTTATAAGAATCATTGCCTCTTAGAACAGGTATTTGTTAAAGACTCCAGTATTGTTGTAAAGGATTATTTAGGCAGTATTGTGGCGAAAATCGGCGAAAATGTTATTATTCGCAGGTTTATGCGTTATAAGGTTGGCGAATAATGATTTAGAGCTGTCAGCTGACAGCTTTCAGCTGATAGCTGATAGCTGACGGCTGATAGCTAAATATTTATTTTACATAGTATGACAAAGCCTATCTATAAAAGGGTACTTCTTAAATTAAGCGGTGAGGCGTTCGCGGGAAAAAAATCTCACGGCATAGATCAATCCGTTTTAATTTCTATCTCTCGTCAAATAAAAGAAATCAGGGATTTATCGGTAGATGTAGCGATTGTTTTAGGCGCGGGTAATATTTTTCGGGGGCAGGAAAACAGCGCTTCGCGCGGCTTGGATTTAGATAGGTCAGTAGCGGATTATATGGGGATGCTTGCTAGTGTTATAAACGGGCTTGCCCTTCAGGATGTTTTGGAAAAGACAGGCCAGCCTACACGCGTAATGACCGCGATAGAGATGCAGAAAGTGGCGGAGCCTTATATCAGAAGAAGGGCGATAAGGCATTTAGAAAAGGGCCGTGTAGTTATATTTGTAGCAGGAACAGGAAACCCCTATTTCACTACAGATACTGCGGCAGCATTGCGGGCAAAAGAAGTAGGCGCTGATGTAATATTAAAGGCAACTAAGGTTGATGGCGTTTATTCCGCGGATCCCATGAAAACAGAAAACGCGAAGAAATTTAGCCAATTAAAATATATAGATGTTTTAAAAAAAGGCCTTAGGGTTATGGATGCTACGGCTATAAGTATGTGCATGGATAATAAGTTACCCATCATAGTGTTTGATCTTATTAAAGAAGGAAATATCAAGCGTGTAATTTTTGGCGAGAAGATAGGAACGGTTGTTTCGTGAAGCGTCGCTCGTGAAGCGTGAAGCGCAAGATATAAAATACGCTTCACGAGATACGCTTCACGCTTCACGAGATACGAACAACGAGAGTTATCTTAGAACTGTTAATTAAGAGAATGGAGGTAATTATGACTGTTAAAGAGATTTTGCATAGCGCTGAAGATAAAATGAAAAAAGCAGATGAATCAATAAACAGGGAATTAAACGAGATAAGGACAGGCAGGGCGCATCCTGGCTTAGTCGAAGGCCTACATATTGATTATTATGGGACTCTTACCCTGGTTAAACAGATTGCCTCAATTGTTGTGCCTGATCCGCACTTGATTACAATCCAGCCATGGGATAAAAGCGCGATACTTGAGATTGAAAAAGCGATTCTAGCTTCTAATATAGGAATTAATCCATCTAATGACGGTACAACAATAAGATTAGCTGTTCCGCCTATATCCAAGGAAAGGCGCCAGGAGTTAGTAAAAGTTGTGCACAAGATGATTGAAGAAGGCAGGGTGTCGTTGCGCACGATAAGGCGTGATTCAAGAGAGGCATTGGAGAAGTTAGAAAAGGATAAGATTATTTCTGAGGATAATAAATTTCGCGGTATGGACGAATTGCAGAAACTCGTAGATAAAAATATCGTTAAAGTAGACGAATTATTAAAGAGTAAAGAGAAGGAGATACTTGAGTTTTAACGTAGAGCGTAGAGCGTATAGCGGATAGTTTTCGCTAAACGCTATACGCCCTACGCTTTACGTTAATGATCTGGGCCTCTAGCTCATCTGGTAGAGCACTACCCTTTTAAGGTAGCTGTGCCGCGTTCGAGTCGCGGGAGGCTCATAAAATATAGCGTAGAGCGTATAGCGTAGAGTATTTAAGACGGAATAGCTATGGTTTACTTGATTTTAGCTAGTACCATAGGAAAGTATTACGTTTTTTTCTAAACGCTATACGCTATCCGCTAAACGCTAATAAATAGCGGACGTGGCGAAACTGGCAGACGCGTATGGCTTAGGACCATATGGGGCAACCCTTGGGGGTTCAAGTCCCTCCGTCCGCACTAAGCTTTTGGCTTTCTATTGCAGATTCTTAGAAAAGTATTTTCAAAATAGTAGAAAAGATTGGCGAGCGGGATTATTTTTATACTCAGATATAAAAATTAAATACGCAATTTCTCATTGGTCGCGGGCACTTGGTATTCCAAGCAAACAATTTATAAAATCGCAAATATTGAAAAGCAGAAATCAAAAAAGTAAAAAATTAGAATTTGGCACTTGTTGTGTTTATTTGAATAGTAAGGATGTTTGTTTAATTATGCAAGTTTGGATGGATTCTATTGGCAAAATGCGGCGGTAATTCAGTGGTAGAATGCTTGCTTGCCAAGCAAGATGTCATGGGTTCAAATCCCATCCGCCGCTCCAAATTCAGTGTATAGTTTATAGCGTAATAGTGTTCATAGCAAACCGTACATTTTTCTGACCAAGAGGAGGAAACAAATGCAGATTATGGATTTTTTGTCAAAGAAGGCAATTATCACGGATATTAAATCTACAAAAAAAGAAGACGTGATTAAGGAGTTGGTAGATGCTTTGGTTTTATCGGGCGATATTGAAAAACGCCACCGTTCTAAACTTAATGAGGTCTTAATGGCCAGAGAGGCTTTAGGCTCAACCGCTATCGGCCAGGGCATAGCTATACCACACGCGAAATCAGACTGCGTGACTAATTTAATAGCCGCGTTTGGCCTTTCCAAGAAAGGCATAGATTTTGATTCTTTAGATGGTGAATCGGCTTATATATTCTTTTTACTTCTCGCGCCGCAAGATTCCGCGGGCCCGCATTTAAAAGCTCTGGCTAGAATTTCCCGCCTACTTAAGGATAAATATTTTCGCGATACATTGCGCGCTTGCATAGATGATAAATCCGTCATAAAAATAATAAGTCAGGAAGACGAGAAGAAAATCTAAATGCACGGATAAATACACGGATAAATACACGGATAGACACGGATTTATCCGTGTCTATCCGTGTTTATGTGAATCCGTGCTTAAAAATGAATCTTAAAATTCAGGACATATTCAAATGGCTATCTCCCGGCATAGGTGTTAAGCGCTGGATAGGGTTAAGTTTTTGGGGCGTGTTTTTGATAATTATAGGTTCGAGCTTTTTGAAAACTGAGGAGCTTTGGATAATCCAGTTGTTAAATGTGGTTATCCTGATTTCCGGCATCATAATTTTAATTTTAGGCATAAAAAGCATGATGCGCACCTTTATTGTTGGCGTTATGTCAGCACCAACATCATCAAAAGACGCGCAGCTTGTAGATATTCTTTATCAGAAAAGACACTTAAGCCACGGGGCAAAAATTGTAACCGTAGGCGGAGGAACCGGGCTGGCGGTTTTATTATCCGGCCTTAAAGCTTATACTTCTAATATTTCGGCTGTTGTTACCGTAGCTGATGATGGGGGTTCATCCGGAAGGCTGCGTCAGGAATTTGATATATTGCCTCCAGGGGATATCCGTAATTGTTTGGTTGCTCTCGCGGACGCGCCGGTGTTAATGCGTGATTTATTCCAGTTTCGATTTGATACGAGTTCGGATCTTTCGGGGCACAGTTTTGGTAATCTTTTTATCACTGTGATGACAAGATTAACCGGAGATTTTGAGAAGGCAATTAAAGAAACAAGCAAAGTTTTGGCTTTGTGCGGCCAGGTAATACCTTCAACGCTAAATAAGATAAATTTAGTGGCTAAATATAAGGATGGTTCAACTACTATGGGTGAGGAGCAGATTCCCAAAGCCCGTAAACCTATAGAGAGAGTCTTTCTTGAACCGGAGAATTCTTGCGCTACTGTGGATGCGTTAAAAGCCATAGCCGAGGCAAGGATGATTGTTTTGGGGCCGGGGTCATTGTATACAAGCATTATTCCTAATCTTTTAATAAAAGAGATTTCTGACGCGATTGCTTCTTCTGAGGCAATAAAGGTTTACGTATGCAATGTAATGACTCAGCCGGGCGAAACAGATGGTTACAGCGCTTGTGATCATATAAAGACTCTTATTGCGCATAGTCATCCGCGTATCTTGAACTGTTGTATTATAAATACAGGAGAGATTTCTCAGGACGTGCTTAAGCGATATGCCCGGCAGAATTCATATTTTGTGGTAAATGACGCCAAGAAGATTGAAAGTATGGGGTATCGTGTTATTGAGGATGATTTTGCTATTGCCGAGGATGGTGTAATAAGGCATGACCCAGCGAGGTTAGCAAAAATTATTCTAGGATTTATTGAAGAGATATAATAGTGTAAAGCGGATAGAAAAACTATACGCTATACGCTATACGCTAAAAATGCCTAGCATTAAAAAGAAAATAATTGTAAAAAATAAGCAGGGGTTACACGCGCGGCCAGCGGCATTGTTTGTGCAGCTTGCCAATAAATTTGATTCGCGTATAACTATTAAACGTGATAATTATTCCGAGTATATAAATGGTAAATCCATTATGGGGATACTTATGTTAGGCGCGGAGGAAGGAACAGCGATAATGGTTGAAGCAGATGGTGAAGACGCGAATTTAGCGATGTTAGAATTAGAGAAACTTCTTAATAACGAGGAATAATGATACAGCTAAAAGGTATAGCCGCGGCCGCGGGAATAAGTATAGGCCCTGCTTATAAAATAGGTAAGGAAGATTTCGTTGTTTCAAAAGAGCCTATCTGCCAGGGAGATATTCCTTTCCAGTTGCAGCTTTTTGAAGAATCCATTATTAAGACTCGCAAGGAAATTATTGAGCTGCAAAAGAGGATCAGTTCTGAGATGGGGCAGGATGAAGCTCAAATTTTTGACGCGCATCTTTTGGTTTTGGAAGACCGTATGCTTATTGAGGAAGTTATCTCCCGTCTTAAAAAAGAAAAACTTAACGTGGCGTATATATTTCTTGAGGTTTTAAAGAAATATACGGATATATTTTCTAAAATTGAAGATGAGTATCTTAAGGAGCGCACTGCTGATATAAATGATGTAGGTAAAAGAATGCTGCGCCATCTTTTAGGTAAAGAGCGCAAAGAGATCGCGGATTTAAAAGAAAAAGTTATTGTGGTCGCGCATGATCTTTCTCCCTCTGATGCCGCGGCAATGCTTAAACAGAATGTAGCGGCTTTTGTTACTGACATCGGCGGAAAGACTTCTCATACCGCGATTATGGCTAAATCTTTGGAGATACCGGCAGTGGTTGGCCTCCAGGAGGCGACATTAAAAATAAAGTCAGGCGATATGCTGATAGTGGATGGGTCTACAGGCATTGTAATTATTGACCCCGATAAAGAAGTATTGCGCGCGTATCTTAAGAAGGAAGAAAAGCTCAAAGGTGTTACTGAAGGATTTTTGCTGGCAAAGGATATGCCTGCTGTTACTTTGGATGGCAAAGAGATTGTGATAAGCGCGAATATAGAGTTTCCAGAGGAGGTTCCGTCGGTAAAATTGCATGGCGGAGAGGGGATAGGCTTGTACAGGACTGAGTTTTTTTATATGAATAGAGATGGCCTGCCTTTAGAAGAGGAACATTTTAAGGCATATAAATATGTTGCCCAGCATATAAAACCGAGTTCGGTAATTATTCGAACTCTTGATTTAGGCGGCGATAAATTTTTATCTCAGTTTAAGGTTCCTTGTGAGATGCAGCCGTTTATGGGTTGGCGCGCGATCAGATTCTGTCTTGCGCGGCCGGATATTTTTAAATTGCAGTTGAGGGCGATATTAAGGGCTTCGGTATATGGAAATATAAAACTCATGTATCCGATGATTTCCGGGATAGAAGAATTAAGGCAGGCAAATAAGATATTACTTGAGGTTGAAGAGGAATTAAGAAGTAAGGGAATTCCTTTTGATGAAAATATTGAAGTCGGCGTAATGATTGAGGTTCCTTCTGCCGCTTTGACCGCTGATATATTGGCAAAAGAGGTGGATTTTTTTAGTATCGGCACCAATGATTTAATTCAATACTCTTTGGCAGTTGACCGCGCGAATGAAAAGGTCGCGTATCTTTATGAACCGGCGCATCCGGCGGTTTTAAGGCTGATTAAGAATATAATTGACGCGGCGCATAACGCGAATATTAAAGTTGGTATGTGCGGGGAGATGGCAGGCGAGCCAAGTTTTCTTATTATCCTTTTGGGTTTAGGGTTAGATGAGTTTAGTATGCCGCCGCAGGTTATTCCGGAGATAAAATATTTAATTCGTTCAGTTGGCTTTAAAGAGGCTCAAGAGATTGCCCGCTCAGTTCTTAGTTTCTCTACCGGGAAAGAGGTAGAGAAATTTGCTCAGGCAAAGCTAAAAGAAATCTTGAAATAAAATGAGAAGGTTTGGGTTGAAGAGAGAATGAAAGCGTTAATATTAGCAGCAGGTTATGGGACAAGGCTCTATCCTTTAACCAAAGAATATCCAAAGCCGCTTTTAAAAATAGGCAAAAGGCCCTTGATCAATTATATTTTAGATAAGATTGAGGGTTTAGACGATGTTAGTGAAATTACCGTGGTTACAAATAGTAAATTTATTTCTCAATTTAAAAAATGGGAAAAATCATTAAAGACAAAGAAGCGTTTACGCATAATAGATGATTTGACTAAAGACCATAGCGATAAAAAGGGGGCAATCGGCGACATAGATTTTGTGATAGATAAAGCCAAAGTTAAGGAGGATTTATTAGTTATAGGCGGAGATAACCTTTTTGCTGATAGTTTAGAAGAGTTTATTTTTTTTGCCAAGGCCCATAAGACAAGTCCAGTAATAGGGGTTTACAGGTTAAAGAATATCTCTCAGGCAAGGCAATACGGCGTAGTCAAATTAAATACAAAGAATAGAATTATTGATTTTAAAGAAAAACCTAAATTGCCCAAGTCAACTCTCGCGGCAATGTGCCTATATTATTTTCCCAAAGAAACCCTATCCCTGTTTAAAGAATATATGCAATTAGAGAACAGGTCTCTAATTGCATATAAGAGAGTTGATAGGTCTGATGCTACGGGTTTTTATATTGATTGGCTAAGAAAGAAACTCGCGGTTTACGGATTTATATTTAGCGGCCAGTGGTATGATATCGGAAATTACAAGTTTTATAAAGAAGCAAAGGAACAATGGGTAGCTGGTAGTGATTAGTGAATAGTGGCTAGTGGGCCACTAACCACTAACCACTAGCCACTAATCACTAGCCACTAATCACTAGCCACTAACCACTAATGAGAGGAGAAAGTAATGCCAGCGCGTAAACATTTTTTTACTTCGGAATCAGTAGGAGAAGGCCATCCGGATAAGGTCTGTGATCAGATTTCAGACGCAGTGCTCGATGATGTGTTAAGGCAAGATCCTTATGGCAGGGTTGCCTGTGAAACGTATGTTACGATGGGGCTTTTGATTGTGGGCGGAGAAATTACTACATCCGGCTTTGTTGATGTACATAATCTTACCCGTAGTGTGTTGAAGGAGATAGGATACACGCATCCAAAATACGGCTTTGATTATCATACCTGCGCGGTAATAAATACTATACATAACCAATCCGCGGATATCGCCCAAGGAGTGGATACCGGTGGCGCGGGCGATCAGGGCTTTATGGTTGGATATGCCTGCCGTGAAACCGAGGAATTAATGCCTTTGCCCATAATGCTTTCTCATAAATTAGTCAGGCGCATGGCAGATGTCCGCAGACAGGGTATATTGAAATATTTAGGCCCTGATTGTAAATCTCAAGTAACTGTGGAATATCATGATGGCCATATAAAGAGAGTGGACTCTTGCGTTTTGGCTTGCCAGCATACGGAAGAAATATTAGATGCTTCTAAAGAAAGGATTACCAAAAAAGCCCGTCAGGAACTTATTGATGTAATTGCTGATCCTATATTAAAGGAATATGTTGATAAAGATACAAAATATTATGTTAATGAGACAGGTAAGTTTGTCATCGGCGGCCCGCAATCTGATACAGGTATGACCGGAAGAAAAATTGTTGTGGATACTTATGGCGGAGTAGCGGCTCCCGGTGGAGGCGCCTTTTCAGGTAAAGATCCGACGAAAGTTGACCGTTCAGCCGCTTATATGGCGCGTTACGTCGCGAAAAATATTGTGGCAGCGGGGTTAGCAGAAAAGTGCCTTTTGCATTTGGCTTATGTTATTGGCCGGGCAGAACCATTGTCTATAATGGTAGATACCTTTGGGGCAGGAAAGCTTTCAGAAGCTCAATTTATAAAACTCATCAGAGAAAATTTTGATTTGACTCCCCGGGGGATGATTAAATCTTTGGATCTTTTACGCCCAATATACAAAAAAACTGCCTGTTACGGTCATTTTGGAAGAACCGAACCAGAGTTTAGCTGGGAGTCAACGGATAAAGCGGCGGTGTTGAAGAAGCAGGCGGGGAGATTATAAGATAGCGTAGAGCGGATAGCGGATAGAAAAACTATCCGCTAAATACTAAAAAGGAGTTTTTATGAATTTTGATATTAAAGATATTAATTTAGCTAAGAAAGGCGCGTTGCGCATTGAGTGGGCGCGTAATAATATGCCGGTTTTAGAATCGGTGGCTAAGCGCTTTGAACAGGAAAAACCTTTAAAAGGTTTGGATATTGCCGCGTGTTTGCACGTAACTACTGAGACCGGAGTACTAATGGAAGTGCTTAAAGTTGGAGGAGCTCAAGTCGTGGTATGCGCTTCAAATCCTTTGTCCACCCAAGATGATGTGGCGGCGTCTTTGGCTAAGAATTTAAAGATCCCGGTATTTGCGATTAAGGGGGAAGACACTAAGACTTATTATAAACATATAGTTTCCGCGCTTTCATTTCAGCCAAACATTACTATGGATGACGGGGCGGATTTGGTAAGCGCTATACATCGTGTTTCGGCCAGAGCGCATAGTAATATTATAGGAGGAACTGAAGAGACAACTACTGGAGTCATCAGATTAAAGGCTTTGGCAGGTGAAGGAAAATTGCGTTATCCGATTGTCGCGGTTAATGACGCTTTGACTAAGCATATGTTTGATAACCGTTACGGAACAGGGCAATCCACTATTGACGGAATTGTCCGGGCTACAAATAAATTGTTGGCGGGTTCGGTTTTTGTAGTTTGCGGTTATGGTTGGTGTGGGAGAGGCTTAGCCATGCGCGCGCAGGGAATGGGCGCTAATGTTATTGTTACTGAAGTGTCAGCGCTTAAAGGTCTTGAGGCGGTAATGGATGGTTATAGGGTTATGACTATTAAAGAAGCGGCCAAGATTGGAGATATTTTTGTTACAGTTACCGGCGATGTGAATGTAATCCGGAGAGAACATTTTGTTTTAATGAAAAACGGCGCGATCATTTGTAATTCCGGGCATTTTAACGCTGAAATCGAGATCCCCGGGTTGGAAAAATTAGCTAAGTCTAAGAAGGTTATTCGCGATTATACCGTGGAATATATTTTGTCGAACAATCGCAAAATTTATCTATTAGGCGAAGGCCGGTTGATTAATTTGGCGGCTGCTGAAGGACATCCGGCATCAGTAATGGATATGTCTTTTGCCAACCAAGCGCTTTGCGCGGAATATATCGCCAAGAATTATAAAAAATTAGAAAAGCAGGTTTACAAAGTTCCTCAAGATATAGACGAAAGTATCGCGGATCTTAAATTAAAATCAATGGGGATAAAAATAGACACTTTGACGCCAGAACAAAAAAAGTATCTTTCCAGTTGGGAAATGGGCACTTGATATGAAAATCAGGAAACTGTTTTCAGCCTTCAGCCGTAGGTTGATCCGCCTTCGGCGGAAATCGGGAAAGTGGGGATGGAGGAAGTATGAAAAGAATCGCAGTTTTGACTGCTGGCGGCGACGCGCCGGGAATGAATCCTGCTATACGCAGTGTTGTGCGTTATGGTACTAATAAGGGTTTAGAGGTGATGGGGGTATTTCGCGGCTGGTGGGGTTTGATTAATGAGGAACTAAAATTATTTAATCATCGTTCTGTTTCAGGAATTATTAATCAAGGCGGAACAATTTTAAAGACAATGCGCTGTTCTGAATTTTATACTGATGAAGGCCAGGACAGGGCATACAATACAATAAAAAAACACAATATTGACGCTTTGGTTGTTATTGGCGGCAATGGCAGTTTCACTGCCGCGGACTTATTTTGTAAGAAATATAAAGTTCCTTGCGTTGGCATTGCCGCTTCTATTGATAATGATATTAATGGGATAGACACAACCATTGGTTCGGATACCGCTATAAATACCGCGCTTGGCGCTATTGATAATATTCGCGATACAGCGACCAGTATGGAGAGGGTATTTGTGGTTGAGGTAATGGGTAGGGAATCCGGGTTTATCGCGTTAAAAGTCGCGTTAGCTTGCGGATGCGAAGATGTAATTATTCCGGAAAGAAAATTAGATCTAGAAAGAGTATGTCACAGTATTGTTAATGGAAATTTAAGGGGTAAGGTCAGCTGGATAATTATAGTAGCTGAAGGAGCGGGACACGCCCCGGATATCGCTAAGGATATTACTCAGATGACTACATTAGAGACGCGGGCTGTGGTCTTGGGCCATATTCAAAGAGGGGGCCGGCCTACTGCTTTTAGCAGGATTTTGGCTGTAACCTTAGGGCAGGCAGCTGTGGATTGTCTTTTAAGCGGCACGACTAATAAAGTCATGGGTATGAGCAATGGTAAAATAATTGAGATAGATTTCCAGATTGCTATTCAGAAAAAAGAGTTGGATGTGGATAGGATGTATAATTTAGTAAAGATATTAACGTAGAATAATAGCAAAAGAATGGGTCAGTAGAGACGCAAAATTTTGCGTCTCTACATTTACGCACGATCTGTATTACAATTAGGAGGAAAAAATGGGAAGAAAACCGCTTGATATTGACAAGTTCGCTATGGATTTAGTTTTAAGTGATGATTTGGATTTAAAAAAAGAATTAGCAAAAAAGATAACTGACTTGGCCTATAAAAAGGGGATTTATCTTGCTAGTATCCATGACCTTTATATGGCAAGGGGTAAGGAAGAGTTCAGCGGCTGGACAATTCCGGCTTTTAACCTGCGCTGCCTGACTTATGATTTGTCTAAGGCTATGTTTAGGGCAGCCAAAAGGAATAATTCCGGAGCATTTATTTTTGAGATTGCTAAATCTGAAATGGGTTATACCGCCCAGCCGCCTGTCGAGTATTCGGCGGTTATTTTAGCCGCGGCTATTAAAGAAGATTATGCTGGGCCGGTATTTATTCAGGGTGATCATTTTCAAGTCAACGCCAAGAAATATGGTGAAGACCCTGAAAAAGAAATTTCTGGGTTAAAGGCATTGATTTCTGAAACAGTGGCCAACGGTTTTTACAATATTGATATTGATTCTTCTACTGTCGTAGATTTAGCAGAAAACGATTTAAAAAAACAGCAGTTTCATAATTATACGGTTTGCGCGAAACTTACTCATTTTATCCGCCAGATTCAGCCGCGCGGGATAATGGTTTCCGTAGGCGGAGAAATCGGCGAGGTCGGTCATAAGAATTCTACTTGTGAAGATTTGCGCGCTTTTATGGAGGGTTTTAAAGGCGTTTTGCGTAAAGGCCTTGTTGGAATCAGTAAGATTAGTATTCAAACCGGTACTTCTCATGGCGGGGTAGTCCTGCCTGACGGAAGTATAGCTCAGGTAAAGCTGGATTTTGATACTTTAAAGATAATTTCTAAGCTCGCCCGGGATGAGTTCGGTTTAGCTGGCGCGGTGCAGCATGGCGCTTCCACTTTGCCGGGTGAAGCTTTTCATAAATTTCCGGAAACTGAAACCGCGGAAGTGCATCTGGCGACAGAATTTCAAAATATGATTTATGACAGCAAGCATTTTCCTGCTGAATTAAAGAAAAAGATTTACGATTGGCTTAAGGTTAATGCCGCGAATGAGCGCAAAGAAGGCCAAACTGATGAGCAGTTTTTTTATAGCGTTCGCAAGAAGGCATTAGGCCCGTTTAAAAAAGAGATTATGGGCCTGCCCCAGGAAATAAGGGATGCAATTGCCTTTGAGGTAGAACAGAAATTTGAATTTCTTTTTAAGCAGTTAAACGCGGTAAACAATAAAGATTTAGTGGATAAATATACGCCTTTAAAGCGGGTGATAACTCGCAGGCGCCAGGAGAGAGAAGCAGTGACGCATGACGGCGAAGGGGCGGATTAGTGTAGGCAGGGATAAATTGCAGCAAAGGAGAAAATAATGCGTTCGGATACGATTAAGAAAGGTTTGGAGCGAGTTCCGCATCGCGCGCTTTTGCACGCAACGGGTTTGAGCAGAAAAGATTTGGAGAGGCCATTTATTGGCGTGGCTACTTCTTTTACGGATTTGATTCCCGGGCATATCGGTATGCGTGATTTAGAGCGTTTTATTGAACGCGGAATTTGTTATGGCGGGGGCGCGCCTTTTTTCTTTGGAGTACCGGGAATCTGCGATGGCCTTGCTATGGGGCATCTGGGAATGTGCTATCCATTGGCCTCAAGAGAAATTATTGCTGATACAATTGAGACAGTTTGTAATGCCCATCAATTAGACGGTATTGTTTGTTTGACTAATTGTGATAAGATTACTCCGGGAATGTTGATGGGGGTGGCGCGCCTAAATATTCCGGCAATTATTGTTACTGCCGGGCCTATGTTTTCCGGCCGCTACAATAAAAGAAAACTTGCTTTTGTTCACGATACTTACGAAGCGTTGGCAAGGGCAAAAAAAGGCGAGATTACTCAAGAAGAACTGTCTTGTCTAGAGCTTGAGGCTTGTCCCGGAGCGGGTTCCTGCCAGGGTTTGTATACCGCTAATACCATGGCTTGTTTAACTGAGGCTATGGGTATGTCTTTGCCTGGCTGTGGAACTGCTCTGGCGGTTTCCGCCAAAAAACGCCGGATTGCCCAAGGCTCGGGCGAGCGGATCGTGGAATTAGTTAAGAAAGATATTAAGCCCTTAGATATTATCAATAAGGAATCCTTAGAAAACGCGATTGTCGTGGATATGGCTTTAGGGGGTTCAAGCAATACGGTTTTACATTTAATGGCGATCGCGAATGAAGCGAAGATAAATTTAGATCTTAAAACATTTGATAAAATAAGTAAGACTACGGCGCATATTACAAATATAGAGCCCGCGGGCATACATTTTATGGAAGATTTAGAATATGCCGGCGGAATTCCCGCGGTGTTAAAGCGGTTAAAAACCAAATTAAATAATGTGGAAACAGTAAGCGGCAGGAAGATATTTGATATTGCTGATGAGGCGGAAATTTCTGACGAGGAAGTAATCAGGCCGTTTAGCCGCGCGTATCATAAACAAGGCGGTATCGCTGTTTTATATGGAAATCTCGCGCCAAATGGAGCTGTGGTAAAGCAGGCCGCGGTAAGCCAGAAGATGATGAAGTTTACAGGTAAGGCGCGCGTATTTAACCGCGAAGAAGAGGCAATGGCCGCAATTTTAAATAAGGAAATTAAAAAAGGCGATTGTATAGTTATCCGTTATGAAGGCCCTTCAGGCGGCCCGGGTATGCGTGAGATGCTCGCGCCAACTTCCGCGATTGTGGGGATGGGCCTGGCTGATTCTGTTGCCTTGATTACTGACGGAAGATTTTCCGGCGGAACAAAAGGCCCGTGTATCGGCCATATTTCACCTGAGGCCGCGGCGGGCGGATTAATCGCGATTTTAAAAGACGGCGATATAATAAATATTGATATACTTAATTGTAAAATTGAAGTAGAATTAGAAAAAGCAGAAATAGAAAAAAGGTTTAAGGGTTGGAAGGCTATTCCGCCAAAGATTAAAACAGGTTATTTGGCCAGGTATTCTAAATTAGTGAGTTCCGCGGATAAAGGGGCGGTGTTAGCGTAGGCAAAGATGGTTAAAAATAAAATAATTTTAGAATTGGCTATTTAACGAAAGGAAGGGAAAATGAAATTTTATGTGGTGTTAGAGAAAGCAGAAGAAGGTGGTTTTAATATAAGTGTCCCGGCGCTAGATGGTTGCTTTACTCAAGGCGAAACAGAAGAAGAAGCTTTAGTAAATGCTCAGGAGGCAATTCTTTGTTATTTGGAGGGGCTTGAAAAGCTTAATCAGATTAAGGCTAAACCAGGAATGATATTAAGAGAAGTTGGAGTTTCATTATGAAGAGGGTTTTTTCTGGAAAAGATGTAGTCAGGGCTCTACGGAGAATAGGTTTTATTGTTGATCATCAGAGAGGAAGCCATATTTTTATGCACAATATAGAGAAAAATATTTCTGTAGTTGTTCCTTTTCATAAGGAATTAAAG
Source organism: Omnitrophica bacterium GWA2_41_15 (assembly GCA_919901915.1). Lineage (GTDB taxonomy): Bacteria > Omnitrophota > Gorgyraeia > Gygaellales > Profunditerraquicolaceae > CAKKQB01. Next base: position 40,686 of record CAKKQB010000013.1, on the reverse strand, counting down.
AAGGGTACCTTACATAACATTATAGTCAAAGCAGGGATTAGCTTAGAAGAACTTGGAAAGTTAATATAGAGGTGATAGGTGGGCAGGGAAGAAAATTGACAGGAGTTTCCGCGGATAAAGGAGCGGTATTATCGTGAAGCGTGAAGCGTCGTGCGTAGTGCGAACGACGCTTCACGAACGACGGACGACGAAAAATGACTGGCGCGCAAATTTTAATTGAGTGTTTAAAGCGTGAAGGGGTAGATGTGATATTTGGCTATCCCGGCGGGGTAGTGCTACCTTTGTTTGATAAACTTTACGACGCGGATATAAAGTTTATTCTTACACGGCATGAACAGGCAGCGGCACATGCGGCGGATGGATACGCCCGCGCGACTGGAAAGGTTGGCGTTTGTATTGCCACTTCAGGACCAGGGGCAACCAATTTAGTTACTGGTATTGCTACTGCCTATATGGATTCCATTCCTATGGTGGCAATTACCGGTCAGGTAAAAACCGCGCTAATTGGAAATGATGCTTTTCAGGAAGCAGATGTTACTGGTATTACTCGATCGATAACTAAACATAATTATTTAGTAAAAGATGTAAAGAATTTAGCTGGAATTGTGGCGGAGGCGTTCTACATTGCTTCAACAGGCAGGCCTGGCCCGGTATTAATAGATCTTCCGGTTGATGTGCAACTCGCGGATACTGAATTTATTTGGCCTGAAAAAGTAGAAATACGCAGTTATAAACCCACTTATTTTGGCCATCCGGGGCAGATTAAAAAAGCCGCTAAGCTGATTGCTCAATCCAAGAAACCCATTATTTACGCGGGTGGCGGAATTATTGCTTCTGGCGCGAACGTTGAATTAAAGACCTTAGCGGAAAAAATCTCCGCGCCAGTTACCTGGACGCTTATGGGAATAGGCGGCTTTCCCGCGGTTCATAAACTTTCTTTGGGTATGCTGGGCATGCATGGCACAGCATACGCGAATCATAGTATAATGCAATCGGATTTAATCATCGCGATAGGGGCGCGTTTTGACGATCGGGTTACCGGGCGGCTGGATGCGTTTGCTCCGCATGCCAAAATTATCCATATTGATATAGACCCGGCTTCAATCAGTAAAAACGTAAAGGTAGATGTTCCGATTGTGGGCGATGCTAAAAATATCTTAGGAAAGTTAATCGAAGAAATTAAAAAAATACCCGAAACTTACGAGTGGTTAGAGGAAGTGGAAGCGTTAAAGGAAAAATATCCTTTGGTTTATGTGAATAGGGCTAAAATCGCGCCGCAATATGTGATTGAGCAGATTTACGAAGCGGCCCGCGGAGAAGCTATTATTACAACTGAAGTAGGGCAAAATCAGATGTGGGCGGCGCAATGGAATAAGTGCTCCAGCCCCAGAACCTTTATTTCTTCCGGGGGCTTAGGTACGATGGGTTTTGGTTTTCCCGCGGCAATGGGCGTTAAAATGGCTTATCCTGATAAACAGGTTTTTGATATCGCGGGGGACGGTTCTATTCAGATGAATATACAGGAATTAGCTACTTGCGTGGCTAACAAAATAAACGTGAAGGTTATTATATTGAATAATGGCTATCTGGGAATGGTGAGGCAGTGGCAGGAATTATTTTATAAAAGGCGCTACTCTTATACTACTTTGTATAATCCTGATTTTGTGAAGTTGGCAGAAAGTTATGGCGCGGCGGGTATCCGGGTTATTAAAAAAGAAGAGGTGCGTCCCGCGATTGAGAAGGCGTTAGAAATAGATAATACTGTATTTATTGATTTTCATATTGAGTCGGAGGAAAATGTGTTTCCGATGGTTCCCGCGGGAGAAGCGATTGATAGGATGATTGGGGGTATGGCTTGAGCACGGATAAACACGGATATCTGTGAAAATCAGTGCTAAAAGGAGAGAAGCGGCGAATGAGACATATATTATCAGTTTTAGTGGAAAATAAACCCGGGGTTTTGGCGCGCATCGCGGGTCTGTTTAGCGCGCGGGGTTATAATATTACTTCTTTGGCTGTTTCTGAGACTTTAGATCCCACTATTTCCTATACAACTATGGTAGTTGAAACAGGGGATGAGAAGATATTGGAGCAGATCAAAAAACAATTAAATAAACTTATAGATGTTATTACGATTACCGATTTTACTAAAAAAGAGCATGTGGATAGAGAGCTTATTCTAATTAAAATTGATTATTCTCTTAAAGATAAAGTTAAATTAGAAAGCGTCTTAAGTAAATACGCGGCTAAGTTAACACAGCACAAAGAAGACACGGCAATTATTGAGATGGCTGGGGAGCAGGAAGAGATTAAGAATTTGTTAGAAGATTTAAAACAGTTTGGAATAAAAGAGTTAGTCAGGACAGGAAGAGTGGCAGTGTCCTATTAAAAAAGACGGAAGTGGGAAATAGTTTAAAGACTGTCATTTCGACCGAAGGGAGAAATCTTAGGTGTTAAAACAGGTATTCCCCAATCAGCCCTTGCAATGACACAATAGGGATTGCGATATAGCCTGAATGACAGAGGGCGCTATAATGTAAAAAATAAGTATAATCTTAGGTTCTTTCGTTATCCGGTTGCTTATTAAAGAGTTATGGATATTTTTTAACCTTAAATACGAATGCCCCTAATCTTATTCATTTTGCCGGGGAGCAATACGAAAAGGCCGCGGTTTTAGGCATTACACCTAAGCCGGATTCAATACTGCGCCTATTTATGGTTTTTAAACCCCTTGAAGAAAATATTAAAATTGCTCAGCAGGAAATTAAACTATTTACTAGGAGTGGTTTTACAGTTGTAGAATGGGGAGGCAGTGAAATAAAATAATAAGTAGTACGGTAAGCGGATGAAAAATTTAACAGCGGATAAGATTATTGGACATTTAGACGGTTTTTTTAAGCAGAGGGCGGCGGGTTACTGTATAGAAATGGTTTTTCTTTATGGTTCATGGGCATCGGGTTATCCGCGCGGTGATTCTGATATTGACTTAGCAATACGTTTTTATGATACAGTAGGCCCTTTAGATAAAATTCATTTTTTACTTACAGAAATAAGCTATGCTTTATTTAAAGAGCTAAATCAGGAAGTGGATATTATTTCTTTAGACAAAGATTTTTCGCATCCGATGCTTTATTATAATGCAATAATTTCGGGAATACCGGTATATATAGAAGATAACGATAAATTTTTATCTCTTAAATTAGAAGCAATTCATCAAATGGAGGATTTTCAATCTTTTGGCGCTACCTGGCAAAGGCAGATAACAGATAAAATTATGCGGGAGGTAATAAATGGCAGAATTTAAATATGCTAAGGGAAGAATTTCTGAATCATTACAATTTATTGCCGGCGAAATAAAAGAGTTCCAAGAGGATTATATTTCTAAAACTTTAAAGGATTACCAGGGGGATAAGAAATTACAAAAATTGATAGATCGTACAGTGGAAAATATCCTCATTGCCCTTATTGAGATATGCGGCGCGATTCTTACTCAAGAGAACATTCCTGTAGAAAATTATGCCCAGATTTTAAGTGAATGCGCTAAAAGGTTAGATTTTTCTGTAGAGGAACAGGAAGCTTTGGCAAAATTAGCTATCCAAAGAAATCGGCTTGCCCATCGTTATCTTAATTTTCGCTGGCAGGCGATTGTTACATTTGTGAACACGATGCCCATTATTTGTAAATTCACAACCAAAATTTTAGAAAGGGAAAAACAATAAATCCAAAACAAGGTTTTTGGTGTCATTGAGGCTGTGTTGCAATGGCAAAATACGTGTCATTCCGAACGAAGTGAGGAATCTTTTTAATGTTCTCCGTCGAAACAAGATTGGCCGAGCCCAGTTGGGCGTGGCATTTCCTCGGGCAATCCTGCCCTCGGTCGGCTTCGGTCGCCGCGGCTTCCTTCGGAGGCTTCGCAATGATACGAAAGTGGAATTGCGACACAGTCTGATTGAGATAATAAGTGTATTGTAATTTAACAGAATCAGTAACGCGTATTACGAAAGGAGTGAAGTAAATGGCAAAGATTTATTATGATCAGGACGCGGATTTAGGTTTATTAAAGGATAAGACAATCGCGATTATTGGGTATGGTATTCAGGGCAGGGGTCAGGCATTGTGCTTGCGTGATTCAGGGGTAAAGGTAGTGGTTTCAGAGATGGAGGGGACGGTTAATTTCGAACAGGCCAAACAGGATGGATTTACTCCGGTGAGCGCGGCTGAAGCGGCAAAATCCGCGGATATTATCCAGATCTTAACACAGGACCATGTGCAGGCAAAAGTCTATAATGAAAGCATTAAGCCAAATTTAAAAAAAGGCAAGGCCCTTTGTTTTTCGCACGGTTTTAATATTCATTTTAAACAGATAAAACCGCCTAAGAAAGTAGACATATTTATGGTGGCTCCTAAAGGCCCGGGCGCGTTAGTGCGCCGGATGTATGAGGAGGGTAAAGGCGTTCCGTGTTTAATCGCGGTTTATCAGGATGCTACCGGTAATGCCAAGGCTATCGGGCTTGCTTACGCTAAAGCTATTGGTGGAACTCGTATGGGTGTTATTGAGACAAACTTTAAAGAGGAAACCGAGACGGATTTATTTGGCGAACAGGCTGTTCTTTGCGGCGGCGTAACCGAATTAATTAAAGCTGGTTTCGATACTTTAATTGAGGCAGGGTATCAATCGGAGATTGCTTATTTTGAAGTTTTACATGAGCTAAAGCTCATTACCGACCTTGTACAGGAGACAGGAATATCAGGTATGCGCCGCAGGGTTTCTAATACCGCCTGTTACGGAGATTTGACCAGAGGCAAAAGAATAATTACGGAAAAGACTAGAAAAGAAATGAAGAAAATTTTGAAGGAAATTCAGAAAGGTAAATTCGCCAAGGAATGGATTAAGGAAAACGAAGACGGCAGGCCGAATTTTGATAGATTACTAAAAGAAGGCGACGAGCATCAAATAGAGCAGGTTGGAAAGCAACTGCGCGAGATGATGCCTTGGATGAAGAAATAGCGTAGAGCGGATAGGAAAAGATAAAGAAAAAGATTTAAAACTATATGCTATCCGCTATCCGCTAAACGCTGAATATTATGGAAAAGATAATAATTTTTGATACAACTTTACGTGACGGAGAGCAGGCGCCGGGGGCGTCGATGACGCCTGAGCAAAAATTGGAGGTTGCCCTTCAATTGGAAAAGCTGGGCGTTGATGTGATTGAGGCGGGATTTCCTGTTGCCTCGCCCGGTGATTTTAAAGCGGTAGAGCTGGTTTCTCGGAATATAAAGAAGTGCATAGTCTGTGGTTTGGCCCGCTGTATAAAACAAGATATTGAAATAGCAGGTGATTCTCTTAAACGCGCAAAGCATCCGCGCCTGCATATATTCCTGGCTACTTCAAAAATACACCTCAAATATAAATTTAAAAAACCCGAAGATGAAATATTGGAATTAGCAAAACAAGCGACAAGGATGTCGCGGAAGATTTGTTCTGATATTGAATTTTCTCCGGAAGACGCCACGCGTTCAGAGCGGCCGTTTCTTTTTAGGGTTATTGAGGCAGTTATAAAAGAGGGTGCAAGGACTATTAATATTCCGGATACTGTCGGATACAGTTATCCGCAGGAGATTTTTTCTCTGATTACAGATATAAAAAATAATGTTCCAAATATAAATAAAGCGGTGATTTCTATCCATTGCCATGATGATTTGGGGATGGCAGCCGCGAATTCTCTTTCCGCGGTTTTGGCAGGCGCCCGTCAAGCGCATTGCACGATAAATGGGATAGGAGAGCGCGCCGGAAACGCGTCATTAGAAGAAGTAGTTATGGCTATAAAGACGCGCAAAGACGCTTTTAAGGGCCTTTATACCCAAGTGAATACTAAAGAACTTTTTAGGATATCGCGTTTAGTTTCCAGTATTACAGATTTTGTTGTTGCTCCTAACAAGGCGATAGTTGGCAGGAATGCTTTTCGTCATGAAGCAGGAATTCATCAGGACGCGATATTAAAGAAAAGAATTACCTATGAAATAATGAATCCGGCTGATGTGGGCATACCGGAGAGCCAGTTAGTTTTAGGCAAGCATTCTGGCCGGCACGCGTTTGATGATAGGCTTAAATCTTTGGGATTTTGTTTGACACAGGAACAATTGAATAAGGCCTTTGAACGATTTAAGGAAATCGCGGATAAGAAGAAAGATATTTTTGATGATGATTTAAGGACGATTGTTGAGGAGGAAAAAAGAATTGTGAGCCCTGTTTGGGAATTAAATAGTTTTGAGGTTCATTCCGGCACAAAGATTAAGCCGGAGGCAACCGTTATTCTTAATAAAAAAGGTAAGACCTTAACTGAAACAAGTTTTGGCGATGGCCCGGTTGATGCCTGTTTTAAGGCAATAGATAAGATTGTTGGATGTAAGGGAAAATTGGAAGATTACCGCCTGGAGTCAGTTACTTCCGGGGAAGATGCCTTGGGCCAGGTAAGCCTTAAGTTTAATATTGAAGATAGGATTATAAGCGGCCGCGGTTTAAGTACTGATATTATTGAGGCTAGTGTTCGGGCGTATTTGGATGCGATTAATAAATTAAGCTAGATAGGAGTTCGTATCTCGTAGCTCGTAGCTCGTAGCGAGATACGAGATACGAGCTACGGATGTATGATTCCACCTAAGATATTTGGATTGGTTGGTTATCCTGTAGAACATAGCCTTTCTCCCCGAATGCATAACGCGGCATTTAAGGCTTTAAAAATAAATGCCGCGTATAGATTATTTTCTTTGAAAGAAGATGAGCTGAAAGTTTTTTTCGCGGGTTTAAAAAAAAATAATATTTTCGGTTTAAATGTAACTATTCCGTATAAGGAAAAGGTTATGGCTTTTCTTGATAAAATATCTCCTGAAGCTAAACTAATCGGCGCGGTAAATACAGTCAAGGTTAATCAAGGCAGTTTAGAGGGTTTTAATACAGATGGAGAGGGATTTTTAAGGCATATCAAATTATCTCTAGGTTTTAATCCTAAAGGTAAAAGCATTGCTATTATTGGCGCGGGAGGGGCATCAAGGGCAGTTGGAATTTATTTAAGTAAAGAAAAGCCAAAAAGAATATCTTTTTTTGATTCAGATGTGGCTAAGGCAGGGAATTTAGTTAAACATTTAAAAGAATGTTTTAGCGCTATAGAATTTAGGCAGTCTTGTTCCATAGAAGGGCTTGGCATAGAAACATCCGATCTATTAATTAATGCCTCTCCCATAGGAATGAAAGAGGCCGACTCGTGTTTAGTCAAAGAAGGTTTTACGCGTAAGAAACCCTTGGTTTATGATTTAATCTATAATCCCCCGGAAACAAAGCTGTTGAAGTTGGCAAAGTCAAAAGGTTGCGTGGTATCTAACGGTTTAGGAATGCTTTTATATCAAGGAGCGCTGGCTTTTAAGCATTGGACCGGGAAAGAGGCGCCCGTTGAAGTAATGAGGGAGGCTTTAAAATTATGATTGAAAAAATTGCGGCATTTATTTTTGGTTCTATCGTCGGGAGTTTTCTTAATGTCTGTATTTGCAGAATGCCACAGGGTGAATCCGTGGTTTGGCCTTCTTCCCATTGCCCGAACTGCAAAAAAAGAATACCTGTTTACGATAATATTCCGTTTTTGAGCTATCTTTTATTAAGAGGAAAGTGCCGTTTTTGTAAACAAAGGATATCTTTAAGGTATCCTTTGGTTGAATTGTTGACCGCGGTAATATTTGTAATGTTATTTGTCCATTGCGGGCTAAGTTACGATTTGTTTTTTTATATAATCTTGGCTTCCAGCCTTATCATAGCCTCTTTTATAGATATTCAGCACCGTATTATTCCTGACGAGATTTCTATTGGCGGCCTGGCCGCGGGTTTTATATTAAGCGCGGTTAAGGGATTAAGCCTGAAACCTGCGGCTTGGAGCTATCAGCCGCTGTTTAATTCTTTTTTAGGGATATTTATTGGCGGTGGAATAATTTATTTTAGCGGCGTTATTTTTGATTTGGTTTATTTTAGGCTTCTTAAAAAGCCGCCTATTCAGGGAGAAACTGAATCTATGGGGGGCGGGGATGTAAAGTTGCTCGCGATGATTGGCGCGTTCTTAGGTTGGCAGAAGGCGCTGTTGGTGTTTTTTATCGCGCCATTTTTTGGTATAGTTGTTGGCGTAACGTATCTTTTGACAAAAAAAGACCATACCATACCTTATGGTCCGTTTTTGTCTTTGGCTGCTCTTGTTTTAATATTTTGGGCGGATAAAATAATTCAGCTAATTTTGGGAGTGGCGATAAGATGACACAATCAATTCTTAGTGAGTATTTATTAAATACCGACTCTTATGATAAATGGAAAATAATCGGGATAAAAAAAAGAGCGGGGGTATTAGCCCCCTTGTTTTCTATTTATTCAAAAGAGAGCGTTGGGGTGGGTGAATTTTTAGATCTAAAGCTTCTTGTAGATTGGTGCGTTCAGACGGGTAATTCCATAATCCAGCTCTTACCGATAAATGAAGTTGACTGGCTTTTTTGTCCTTATGACTCAATGAGCTCATTTGCCCTGGAGCCGGTTTATATTCGTCTTTGGCCGCAGAAGGCAAAAGAGTCTATTGGCGCTGATATAAAAAAGTTAAAATCAGGGTTTCCTGCGGGGAGGCCTTATGTAAAATATGGGATTAAGAAAGAAAAGCTTAGGCTTCTTTGGGAGATTTATTTTTATGATTCAGATAAAGAGTCGGCAGAGTTTAAAAAATTTAAGGAAGAAAATGTGTATTGGCTGCCTGATTTCGTGCTTTTTAAAGCGCTTAAGAATTATTGTAAAGGTTCTCCCTGGTATGAGTGGGAGCCTAGATATAAAAATCGCGATAAGCAGGCATTGGAGAATTTTCAAAAAGAGCATGTCAAAGAGATTAATTTTGAAATGTGGATTCAATGGCTTCTTTATGAACAGCTTAAGGAAGTAAAGGCGTACGCGGCTACTAAGAACGTTTTGATAAAAGGAGACCTTCCTATTTTAGTTTCCCATGACAGCGCGGATGTTTGGCAGCACCCATACTTTTTTAAACTTGAGTTTGCCAGCGGCGCTCCGCCGGATATGTATTGCGCTAAGGGCCAGCGGTGGGGCATGCCTACGTATAATTGGAAGAACATCGCTTTTGATGGGTATAGGTATGTTAAGGAAAAGTTAAAATACGCGCAGAACTTTTATGACATATTAAGGGTTGATCATGTGGTGGGGCTTTTTCGTATCTGGAGCATTCCTCGCGAAGAGCCGTTGGAAAATAAAGGCCTAAATGGATTTTTTGACCCCGGGGATGGGAATTTATGGTTAGAGCAAGGAAGAAATTTATTGCGTGTTATGCTTAATAGCACGGATATGCTTTTGTGCGCCGAGGATTTAGGCGTGATACCCAAGGTTTGCACGGATACCTTAAAAGAATTAGGAATCGCGGGTAATGATGTGCAGCGTTGGGTTAAAGATTGGAGTGTTCGGCACGATTTTCTCGCGGTCGATGAATATCGTTTGATTTCCGTGGCGATGCTTTCTACTCATGATACGACGAACTGGGCGAGTTGGTGGGAAAATGAGGCTGGCACGGTGGATGAGGTTTTATTTGCCAGAAAGTGCGTTGAGCGCGGTATAGATTATAACCGAGTTAGGTATGAGTTGTTTGACCTTTCGCGCTACCGGCATGGAAGGCTGCGCTGGAAAGACGATATTGATTCAGTGGACAAGTTACTTTGGCAATTGGGTAAAATGAGGACTGATGTGGGTGATTTTATAGAGATGTATGAAAATACGTATCGGGAAAAAGAGAAACTCTGGAAGTGTTTGAAAATATCTGGGCCGATGCGTGAGGAATCTGACGCTGAAATTGTCAGGACCGCGTTAAAAGCTAACCTATCTTCAAGCGCTATATTCTGCATAAATACAATTATAGATTTATTATATCTTAGTGATATTTTTAAGGAGCCTTCTTTTGCTTACCGCTTTAATATGCCTGGAATTGTAAGCGACAAAAACTGGTCATTAACTATCCCGATTTTACTGGAAGATTTATTAAGGCATAGGATCAACAAAGAGATTAGAAAACTTAATATTGAATCTGGCAGAAAGGGATAGTCCTTTCAGAAACGGATAAAAAACGGCTTATTGTTCCAATGATTTCAAAAGAGTTTTTTCCATTTAAAAATTTGAGCTCTCCAAATCTTGTTTGCGCTTTCAGTTCGCGCCATTTTAAAGATATGTCTTTATGCCGCGCGGATACGCTTGATACAAAATATCAGGGGGAAGAATTTTTAAATAACCGCCGTGATTTTCTGTTAGGTTTAGAGGTGAATTATAAAGACCTTGTTTGCGCGAAGCAGGTTCATGGAAGCAATGCAAGATTTGTTACGGAAAATCAAATTGGCTCTGGCGCGTTAAGTTATAAAACCGCGCTTGACGATACAGACGCGCTGATTACTGATAGAAAAAATTTACCGCTGGCTATGTTTACCGCGGACTGTTTGCCTGTATTTTTGTTTGATTACGCGGTTAGCGCTATTGGTTTGGTTCATGCTGGTTGGCGAGGCTCCAGGGAAAGAATCATTGTAAAGACTATACGTTTAATGCGGGAGAAGTTTAATACAAAGATTTCTAATTTATGTTTGGCTTTTGGGCCGGCTATAAAAAGTTGTTGTTATGAGGTTGGGGAGGATTTTAATGAGTATTTCTCTTTTGGTTTAGAAAAGAGGGATACTCATTATTATTTTGATTTAATGGGGGTGAACAAAAGGCAGGCTTTGGAATTAGGAGTCAGGGAAGAAAATATTTTTGATTCCCAGCTCTGTACATCTTGCCGCTTGAGCGACTTTTTTTCATATCGTAAGGAAGGCCCTGGCTGCGCGAGGATGCTTTCCGTGATCATGCTTCGTAAGTGAACTTATGCAAAAATACCACTTGGAATTTATTTTACATACTTACGTTTCTTCTGTCGAGACAATAAAGAATTATCTTGCTGAATTTTCCGATGTTTTAGCAATTGCGGCTTCGGTTAAAGAAAGCCAGGAAGCTATTACCCTCGAGTCTGTGGATTTGGCTAAAACAGGTCAAGCCACTGCCTTGCGGCCTGTGGATTGTCAGGATACTGGTGAAAAGGGCGAAAATTATAAAATTTCGCTTTCTACGGATGAGCCCACAATTATATTTGATGTGTGTTCTCAATTCGGAAGAATAAGGGAGATAAAGATAGATGAGGTTGCAACGAAAGCTGTCCCTTAATGATGTAAAAGAAGGGTTCTTTCGTATTTATTGTGGACATAGTCTCGGATTAATAATTAATAAAGGGCGGGCAAGCCCGCCCCTACGCGGCGATTTATCGGGACGATGCAATGGGCCCGTGGTATTTGGGCGGGCAAGCCCGCCCCTACGCGGCGATTTACAGGGGCTATGTAACGACCCGTAGGGGCGGGCTTGCCCGCCCAGATATTTACGTAAACTATATCTACGCTTATTATCTTAAATACGAAAGGACCAAAAAAAGTTATTCAGGGAGACGCGTTATGTACATAGTTATTTTTATAACTGCCTCAAACAAAAATGAAGCAGAACGTATTGCCAGGGCACTCTTAAAGAATAAATTAGCTGCCTGCGTTAATATTGTCGGTGGGGTAGAATCTTTTTTTTGGTGGCAAGGAAAGATTGATTCTGCGTCCGAGGCGCTTTTGGTTATAAAATCAAAAAAACAGAAATTAAACAAAATTATCAAATTAGTTAAGTCTATGCATAGTTATGAAGTTCCGGAGATAATTGCCTTGCCCATAGCTAGCGGCTCAAGGCAGTATTTAAAGTGGATAGATGAATCCCTTAGGTAATCACATTGATTATTTTGCCGCGTTTTTAGGCGGAGTTTTAATGAGTTTTACTCCTTGTGTTTATCCGCTTATTCCGATTAGCGCTAGTTTTATCGGGATAGAAGCAGGAGGCTCAAGGATTAAAGGTCTAATTTTAAGTTTAGTTTACGTTACCGGTATCGCGATTGTTTATTCTATTTTAGGGTTAACAGCATCTCTTACCGGAACAATTTTTGGCAGTATTAGTTCGCACCCGTTGACTTATATTGTTGTGGGGAGTTTGATTATTTTGTTTGGCTTGTCTATGTTGGATTTATTTTCGTTCTCTTTGTTTAATATAGTTAAAAGTCCGGCGTTTAAGAGAAAAGGATACCTTAGCGCGTTTATATTAGGTATGCTTTCTGGTTTGATAGCCTCCCCGTGCCTGACGCCTGTGCTCGGATCAATATTAGTTTATTTGGTTGTAAAAAAAGATTTTTTATACGGAATCACCCTATTGTTTAGTTTTGCTTATGGAATGGGCCTCATCCTGATTTTAATTGGGGCATTCAGTTCGGTATTGCTTAGTTTTCCTAAATTAGGTAAATGGATGTTGTATATAAAGAGACTTTGCTCTTTTGTACTTATGGGTATGGGGGTTTATTTCATCGTTATGGGTTTAAGGAGATTATAAAGTGAAAATTTGTAAAAAAAGTTTTATAATCGCGTTGGTTGTTTTTTTATCTTTTTCCCGCGTGTCAGCCCAAAGTTTATCTTTTGCCCGGAATTTTGAATTAGAGGATACGCGCGGGAATAAAATTACCTTAAATAGCTTTAAAGGTAAACAGTTTGTATTTTTGTTTTTTTGGACAACGTGGTGTCCGTTTTGCGTGAAAGGATTAAAATTGCTTAATGACAGGTATGTTTCTCTGGCAAAAGATAATGTGAAATTATTAGCTATTAATGTGGGAGAGTCACGGAGCCAGTTAGAGCGCTTTCTTAAGAATTCTCCTGTGGCATGCCCGATTTTTTTGGATAAAGATACTTCGGTCGCCCGTTCGTTTAATCTAATGGGCGTGCCAACTTATATTATTATCAATAAGGATGGCAGGATAGTTTATGAGGAGAATTATTTTCCTGATGAAGAATATAAGAATTTGATTGGAACACAAATTAACACAGATGAAAAATACAGATGAGTAGGTTAAACCCGTCAAAAAAGGCAAAAAAAGTGACTGTCACGCCTTTTGTGACTGTCACTTTTTGGTTTACCAAGAGGAGGAGTTATGTTTGATAAGATGAAGGCGCTTTGGGATATGCAAAAAAAGATGCAGGAGTTAAAGAAGGAGTTGGATAATACAACTTTTGAGATTGCCAGTTCTGAGGGCCTTGTTAAAATAACGATGAGCGGATCTCAAGAAATAAAGTCAGTAACCGTTTGTAAAGATTTAAAAGATATTGATAAAACTAATCTGGAAAAGACTCTTAAGGATGTTTATAATAGGGCGGTAAAACGTTCGCAGGATATAGCGGCCCAAAAGATGAAAGGCGTGACTGGTTTAGATTTACCCGGGTTAATGGGTTAAACCCTTAAGTCCGAAAAAAAGTGACTGTCACGCCTTTTGTGACTGTCACTTTTGATGCGGATATTTTTAAGATGATAGAATTAAAAGGTCTAGCCATAGGTATAGGAAGCCTGCCGCACAAAGACGCGGAAGAGGCGTTAGATTTAATATTTAAATACGTGCCTAATGTTCCTTTTTGGCCGCAATTACCCAAACGCGATACGCGTGAAGGTATGGTTGAGCAATTTAGTGAAGGCCTGCCTTGCGTTAAAGTAACTGAACAGGGAGTTTTATTTAACCCAGAACAAAAAGAAAATGAACTAGAGGTGTTTTATGAAAAGATCATAGAAGAAGATATTGATTATTTTAAAATTTCTCCAGATTTTTCCCGCGGGCTTTACGCGTTTTATCAAAGGTTAAAAAAGGTAGATTTAAAATCTATAGAATTTATCAAGTGCCAGATAACCGGGCCATTTACTTTTGGCGCAAGCATAAATAATGAATCAGGCAGGGCGCTTTTACACGACCCTGTTTTTATGCAGGCGATAATAAATACCCTTAAGATGAAGGCGCTTTGGCAGGTTGAGCTATTTAAAGAATTTAATAAAAAAATTATTTTATTTATTGATGAGCCGTATTTGAGTTCTTTTGGTTCAGCTTACGCGCCCATAAATAGAGAAAATGTAGTAAAGGGTTTAACAGAGTTGGCGGAAGGCATAAAGCCTAAAGGCGTTTTAATAGGTGTGCATTGCTGCGGTAACACTGACTGGTCGATGCTTATTGATATTGGCGCGGTCGACATTATTAATTTTGATGCTTTCAATTTTTTTGATAAATTTATACTTTACGTGGATAATTTAAAAACGTTTTTAAATAGAGGCGGGATAATCTGTTGGGGTATAGTTCCTACTCAAGAATTTACCGGGAATGAAACCGCGGAAATTTTACTGAAAAAAATCAGTTTTTGTATAGATATTTTGGTTAAAAAAGGGGTAGATAAAGTTAAATTATCAGAGCAGTTGTTTATAAGTCCTGCCTGCGGATTAGGGAGCCTGGATCCGGAAAAATCGGAAAAAATATTAAAGCTTCTTTCAGAAATATCTTTATTGTTGAGATATCCCGCAAGGAGAAGAAGCGGGATATCTGATTCCAATGATTAAAAGTGAGATTACAGAGATTAAAAGGAAATAGGTAAGTCCTCTGAGCGATCGCGGGGTATATGGTAACGCTCCAAGATTTCCGCGGTTGCCTTTTTTGATTTTTGAGTATCTAGAACGATCCTTTCTTTACTTTCGGTTTCAATTATGTGAAAGGCGCTTTTGTTTTTATTGAAGGCCTTTATCGCCGAAGCTAAAGTTGATATGTCTTGGCCGTTAACGCGGCGAATTATAGAATTATTGATTTCGTGATAACCAATGTTAATGTCGTGGGCCAGTACCATCTGAAGCGCAACAATTTCTTCTCTTTCTTTTGAAGGAAAATTTTGGTAAAGATAATTGACAAGCGGTAAAGGGGCATCTTTAAACCAATTATCACCCCAGACGTAAAGATAATTTTGAGTTAAGGGGATGAGGAGAAGGCCGTCAAGTATATAGTAGGTAGGGCGTTTTTCATAGGTAGGCCCCTGGACGAGTGAAACTTTTCCCATAAGAGGCAAGGACAGAGACAGCGCTTTTCCATTTCTTAAAATTTTCATAGAAGTATCTTCTTTTAAGAAATGTTTTTGAATAAGATAGTTAAAGTTAAGTCTTTCTCCTTTGCGGAATTCTATTGTTTCGTCATTAGCAATCGGATAATTATCAATAGAGAGAATAATGTCGCCTTCTTCTAATTTATTCCACGCGGAACTTTTATAGATAATCCGATTGATCAATGTTCCGGTCTGGCTTGGGTTTACTTGGTAAAAATTACGCAGTGTTTCACTTTCTAGTTTTTGCGTTTTTACACCGAGAGAAGGAAAACCGTCATATTTTTTATCCTCAACATCTTTTAGAAAATGTTCGATAATGGGGGTGGGAATTATGTATCCGATATTATCTGCTTCTTTTGCCGCCCATCCTTGAAAGGCTATGCCGGTAAGTTTTCCGTTTTGAATGACCGGGCCTCCGCTGTTTCCCGGATTTATAGCCGCGTCAATTTGAATAGCGAGAAGATCTTGACCGCTATGAGAATATCTCTGCAGTTCAATTCGGGAGATAATTCCTTCGGTAATAGAAATCTTATCGCCTCCTATAGGAAAACCATAAGCAGCTACCTTATCCCTAAGAAAGGGCAGGGGGCCCAGGGCAAGGGGTTGTATTCCTTCGAAGAATGATTTATCATCTACGGTAAGTATAGCCAGGTCACATTCATGGCCAACTGTTAAGAGCCGCGCGGTAAATTTTTTAGGACGATCAGATCTCTGTACTTGGATAAATGTTTGGTCGCTTACCGCGTGGGCATTGGTTAGGATACGTTGATTGTTAATGATACAGCCTGAACCGCCGGATCCTGTCTGCGGCCTCATCTGCCAAGGCGTATAGAAATCCGGTTCTTGGGATACAGTAATGATTTTTACTACTGCCTTTCTAATCTCGTTTTCATTAGGTTGGGCATATATATAGGAGGTAGAGGACAAAAGAATGATTATCGCGAAAAGTTTTCCACAAAATATTTTCATAAACATTTCCTATGGCGTAGAGCGTATTCTGTCATTCCGAACGAAGTGAGGAATCTATCTTTTAATTTTAAATCCTTCGACCCCTTTCGGTCAGTCGGGATGACAATCGACTCCCTACGGTCAATTTTAAAATATAGTATACCAGATTTTGAGATAGTGTAAATAATTTTAAAAAATGAATATAGGCTTAAAATTTAGGGTTTTTCTTGTTCTTGTTTTTTTTGCGGCGGTATTATTTATTTTTTTCTTAACGCCATTAAGGTCAGATAATAAAACCGCGCGTATCAAGAAGGTTGCTTTTAGTAATAAAAACCTTTCTATTCAGGTTGAGCTTGCCGATACTCCCCAGAAACACGCCCTGGGGTTAATGTTTAGAAAAGAGCTGCTTGGTAATTCAGGCATGCTCTTTTTATTTAAGGAAGAGGGTAAGTATAGTTTTTGGATGAAGAATATGAATTTCCCCTTGGATATAATCTGGATTGATAAAGATAAAAAGATAGTTGATATAAGAAAGAATGTCCCTGTTTGCAGGGACTCTTGCGAGAGTTTAATTCCGTTAGTTAAGGCCAGATATGTTTTAGAGGTTAACGCGGGTTTTGTGGATAAATATCAGATAAAATTAGGTGATGAGGTTAACTTTTAGCGGCCAATTTTTAAAAATAAAAAAAATGAGGTAAATTATAAAAGAACCGACAAACTAATTAATGCAGGAGGTAATCGATATAAAAAAGGGCAGGGCGAGCAAGCTCGCCCCTACGCGATGATTTACAGGGACTATGTAACGACCGCGTAGGGGCGGGCTTGCCCGCCCAAAAACGCGATGATTCAGAACAAACCGAAAAATTTGTATTGCTAACGGGGTATTTAATAGATATAATGTTTTGTGGTAATCGGTCAGTGAGCGGCTAATCTTTAACAGTAGATGGCAACGAGCGAGTTAAATGAAATATCCCACGGTTTTTCATCTTATTTCAAGCGCCTTTAATAAAAAAAATGTTTCCGGTATTTTAATCGGAGGTTTTGCGGTTAGTTATTATAAATATAGCCGTCAAAGCGCGGATGCGGATTTTCTTATCAAAGAGCGGGATTTCCAAGAAATATTGCCGATTTTGAAAGAATCAGGATACAAATTAGATTACAATAACGAAGTATTTGCCCGCCTTATCTCTGATGAGGGCTTACTGATGATGGATATTGATTTTATGTTTGTTGATGAGGCGACATTTGATAAAATGTTTCAGGCTGGGCAGAGAACCGATATCGCTGGTTGTGAGTTTATCGTTCCTTCTTTGGAGCATTTGATCGCGCTTAAGCTTCATTCGATGAAGCAAAATTCTGATCTTCGCTGGAATAAAGACATAGGGGATATTGTAAGTCTTGTAGAGATTGGACAGCTAGATATAAATGGCAAAAGTTTTAAAGATCTTTGTTTAAAATATGCCACGGAAGAAATATATCGGAAGGTCCTGGCAATTATTTAACTATATGGATGATAATCTTAATTTTCCCGTAATCAAGCAGCCCTTGCCAAAACATAGGCCGTTATCAATGGATGATTATCTGGAGTTTGTCTCTTTTAATCTTAGGTATACTGTGAATATAGAGGAGGTTAGGAAACAAAAGAAGGCGTTTTCTGCGTATGTTCCGTTTGTATTGAAGTAAGAAGTATTGAGAAATATTGTGGCAAAAATCAAAAATCATTTGACAAGTTGATTTGAAAGTTGTAAAATACTACATCTTTTTGTATAATATTAAGTTACGCGTAAGTAGAGGAGTAAGATGAAAGAGATACGTATTCATGCCCGCGCGGGCCAGGGCGCGATTACTACAGCCAGTTTATTAGGATACGCATATTTTGCCGAAGGCAAGTATCCTTATGCTTTTCCGCATTTTGGCGCGGCCAGAATGGGCGCGCCGATGAATGCCTTTGTGCGCGTAGATACAAAGCCAGTGCGCCTGCGCAGTCAAATTTATAATCCGAATTATGTTATTATTGTAGACGCGACTCTTATGCGCGGATATAACTGTTTTTCCGGGCTTTTAGATAATGGTATTGCTGTTGTGAGCGGTAAAGAAGATTTAGAGGTGCCACGTTTAAAGCCGGGACAGAAAGTATTTGTTGTTCCCGCCAATGATATTGCCTTAAAGACAATAGGCAGGCCTTTGGGAAACACTGCTTTGATTGGCGCGTTTGCCGCGGCAACCGGTGAATTAAAATTGAATACCCTTATTGAAGTAGTGAAATTTAAATTTAGCGGGAAGATTCAAGAAGGTAATATAGAAGCAATTAAGCAAGGGTTTGAGTATATTCAACAGAGAACAGAGAACAGAGTATAGAGAAAATCTGTTCTCTGTACTCTGTACTCTGTTATCTCCGAGCGACGTAGGAGCGAGGAAATGTTTGGACCGTTAATTGTAAAACCAGAAAAAAGTAAAGGTGATAAAACCGGTAGTTGGCGGATTAAGGTAAGGCCAAAATACCTGCAAAAGAATTGTATTGCCTGCAAGATGTGTCTTTTGGTTTGTCCTGAGAATTGCATTATCGGCAAGGAAAAGAATGCTTTCAGTACAGATTATAATTTTTGTAAGGGTTGCGGGCTTTGCGCTGTTGTTTGTCCCAAGGCCGATATTGAAATGGTAGAGGAAGAGTCTTTAGAAGATAAGAAAGGAATGGCGAAGTGAAGGAGTTTTTAGAAGGTTCACGTGCTGTCGCGGAAATAATAAAATTATGTAAGCCGGGGGTTATTTCTGCTTATCCGATAACGCCCCAGACGCATATTGTGGAAGAACTTGCCCAGATGGTGGCAAATGGCGAATTGAGCTCACAGTTTATTAATGTGGAAAGTGAGCATTCCGCCGCGTCAGTGGTTTTGGGCGCTTCTGCCACGGGCGTGCGTACTTTTACCGCTACTAGTTCTCAAGGTCTTTTTTATATGGGCGAGGTTATTTTTAATATCGCCGGCGTCAGGCTTCCTTTGGTTATGACTTGCGCGAACCGCGCGATATCCGCGCCTATAAATATCTGGAATGACCAGCAGGATTCCATATCCTTGCGTGACGCGGGTTGGATTCAGTTGTACGCGGAAAATGTTCAGGAGTCAGCCGATTTTCATCTTATAGGCTATCGCGTTAGCGAAGACAAGTCTATAATGCTTCCGGTGATGATTTGCATGGACGGTTTTATTTTAACGCATGGCATAGAATCAGTGGATATGCCTAAACAGGCGCAGGTTGATAAATTTTTGCCCGCGTATAAGGCTTTGTATAAACTTGATCCGTCTGAACCATTGACTATGGGTATTTTAGCAGATCCTGATTATTATATGGAGGCCCGCTACGCTATTCACGCGACATTTAAGGATGTTTTAGAGCTTCTTCCCAAAGTTTCTCAAGAGTTTTCTGATATTTTTGGCCGTGATTACAAGGATCTTTTAGTTGAGGAATATTTTACAAAGGACGCGGAAAAAGTAATCGTGGCTATGGGTTCAGTTTGCGGCACAATTAAGGAAGTGGTGGATGAGTTAAGGGCAAAAGGGAAAAAAGTAGGTTTGTTAAGAATCATATCTTATCGGCCATTTCCTTATGCCAGAATTTACGAGGCGTTAAAAAATGTCTCTAAAGTCGCGATTTTGGATAAATCGGTATCATTGGGCGCTTACGCGCCTTTGGCCTCTGAGATAAAATCGGTATTTTCTAATAAAAAGAAATTACCCAAAGTAATCAGCAGTTTTGTGGCAGGCCTAGGCGGACGAGATATTACGCTTGAATCCATAAGAGAGATTTTTAGAAAACTTAACGCGAAAGAATTAGTCCAAGAATTTATTGATTTAAAGCCGGAACTGCTTAAGGAGCAATATGAATGATAGGCTTTTGTTTAAACCTGGGCATACTGCCTGCGCAGGTTGCGGCCAGGCAATTGCCGCGCGTATAGTTATTGAAACAGCCGGTCCTAATACTATTATAGCGAATAATACCGGTTGTCTTGAGGTGTTTACTACGCGCTATCCTGAGTCAGCATGGAATGTCCCTTGGATACATTCTTTATTTGAAAATGCCCCGGCAGTTGCCTCTGGCATTGAAGCGGCGCTGATATATATGGGTAAGAAGGAAGGCGTAAATATTATCGCGCAAGCTGGCGACGGCGGCACAGCGGATATCGGATTACAGGCGCTTTCCGGTATGTGGGAGAGAGGCCAGGATATTCTTTCAATTTGTTATGATAATGAAGCATATGAGAATACCGGAATTCAGCGTAGTGGCGCGACTCCTTATGGTACAAATACCACAACTACGCCGGTGGGAGCAAAGTCTACTGGAAATTTGCGTTCGAAAAAGAATATTCCTGAAATTGCCGTAGCTCACGGTATACCTTATGTGGCGACTGCCTCTGTGGCTTTTATTCAGGATTTACAGCGCAAGGTAAAGAAGGCGATATCAATTAAAGGGTCTAAATATATCCAAATTCATGTGCCTTGCCCGCTTGGTTGGCGTCATCAGGCAAATGAGACGCTTCTTGTGGCGAAGTTAGCTGTTGAAACCGGGCTGTATCCGTTAATAGAATACGAAAATGGCAATTTTCTTTCTTGCCGTAAGATTACGCCTAAGCCGGTAGAGGAATATTTAAAAATTCAGGGAAGATTCAAACATTTATTGAATAATCCGCAAGAGTTAAAAAAGATTCAGGATATCGCGGATAATAATATAAAGAAATACGCTCTCAAAATGGAAAGTCAATAAGTAGGGGACAGGCATGCCTGTCCCTCGCATATTATACGGAGGTTTTTAAAAATGGCTAAAGTGACAGTTGATGTTTCCGCGTGTGTGGGTTGTGGTTTGTGTGAACAATTTTGCCCTGAAGTATTTGAGGTGCGGGATGATGGAATTGCTTATACAAAGGCGCAAAGTTGCGCTACGCATAATTTACAAGAAGTAGTTGATACCTGCCCAGTCAGCGCGATTAAGATAAGTTAGCGCGAGGAAACCATTGTTTTTAATGATATACGAAAGCCCTTATTTATATCAAATAAGGGTTTTCGTATATTTTATCCTTTTAATCGTCCCGTAAACGTCGCGTAGGGGCGGGCTTGCCCGCCCAAAAATGCGACGGTTTAACTTATGCGATGTGCGATGAGAAGGTATAAAAAAATGCGCCAAATGATTAAAAAAATAAAAAGTTTTTTAGCAATATTTTTTGCCATTTCGGTATTGTTTGGCGTTTTTTATATTTTTTCGCTTGTCCCTTCCAAGTATACTGTCCCGATTCTTACATATCATCACTTTGGGTATCAGGATGATAATCTTTACGTTACCCCGGAAAATTTAGAAAAGCAGATTAAATACCTCAAAGAGAAAAATTATAATATTATAACTTTGGATGAGTTAGTTGCTGGAATAAAAAGCTCTCAAAAATTTAAGCGCGATACAGTGGTTATAACTATTGATGACGGTTATCAGGATAATTATTTATTCGGTTATCCGATTTTTAAGAAGTACCATGTTCCTGTAATAGTATTTCTTGAGGCAAATTATATTGGACGCGATAAAGAATTTTTGAATTGGGATGAGATTAAGGTTATGTTGAATAATGGAGTTTCTTTTGGCGCTCATACAAAAAGCCACGCCTATCTTCCTTCGGTAGAAGATAAGGATGTTTTGTGGGATGAAATTAAAGGGCCTAAGGATATTATAGAGCGCAATATTGGAACCAAAGTTAATCATTTTTGCTATCCCGTGGGCGGTTTTAATAATACGATTAAAGGGCTTGTCGCGAAAGCTGGATATATGAGCGCTTGTTCCACGAACAAGGGATTAGTAAAATTTAATCAGGATATTTATGAGCTAAAGCGCATTAAGATAACGAACGCTGATACAAATAAACCTTTTTGTTTTGCTGCAAAGCTTTCTGGATATTATAACATTTTTAGGAGCATTAAAAAGGGAGAGTGAGGCGGTTTTAGGAGGACGGGTTAAAAAATGTCTTTATGGCATGCTTTTATTTTTGGTATAATAGAGGGCCTGACTGAGTTTCTACCTGTGTCTTCTACGGGGCACCTTGTGCTTACTTCGAAACTGCTTGGGCTTTTGCAGGCCGATTTTTTAAAAAGTTTTGAAATCTCCATTCAGCTTGGCGCTATCTTGTCCGTTGTTTTTTTGTATTGGAAAGAATTACTAGTTGATTTTAAGATTATTAAGCGCGTATTGGCGGCTTTTATTCCCACAGCAGTAATTGGCTTGCTTTTTTATAAGACAGTTAAAAACTTTTTACTGGGAAACGAGAAGATTGTATTATGGGCGTTATTTGGCGGCGGGATTTTCCTGGTAGTTTTTGAATTATTTTACCGTGAAAAGCCTGACGTGGTTTTTCAGTTAGAAAAAATTTCTTATAAGCAGTCTTTTATCGTGGGATTATTTCAGTCTGTAGCTATTATCCCCGGAATTTCCCGTTCAGCGGCAACAATTATTGGCGGCTTGTGCCTTGGCCTTAAAAGGAAAACGATTGTTGAGTTTTCTTTTTTGCTGGCTGTCCCTACGATGTTAGCCGCTTCGAGCCTCGATTTAATAAAGAATGCCCACAGTTTTTCTTCTGATCAGTTTATCTTTCTTATCGTCGGTTTTCTAACCTCTTTCGCGGTGGCTATCGCAAGCATTAAATTTTTGCTTTTCTTTGTAAAGAATAATAATTTTATTTCTTTTGGGATTTACCGTATTATTTTAGCGTTGTCTTTCTGGCTTATTATTTTGCGGAGGTAAAAAGGATCGTTACCGGGTTTAAAGAAAAATTCGTTTTTTTTTATGGCAAAAAATTTCTTAACCCATTGAAGCGCAAAGAGAAGCAGAAAAAAAGGAAACGCTTTCTTGAATAAGGCAAAGTCCCCTTGACGAGCTAAATTTGGTATGGTATATTTACTTTGCAAATAAAAGATAAAATAAATTGAAAAAATTCTTGAGTAAGTTGTAAGAGATATCACGGAACGAAAAGGCGGCTTCGCTGTAAGGCGAAAATGCAAAGCCAAGGGTCCTAGGCGCAGTTTTAAGGATAACCGGGTTGCCGAATACCGAATGAAGTAAATCTTTTGACCAGAGTCCTCAAGTTTACCAGAGGATGAAGCTCAGGAGCATAAAAACTTCAAGTATTTGACAATCCGGTTTTTTATTTAATGTTTTATTAACGAGTTTAACAAAGCCTTAAAAAAGTAAAGAAGAAGGAGGTGAAGGTAAAAAGTTAAAAAATGGTTTATCCTTATGCCGCCCCGGCGAAAACCGGGGTAGCATAAGGCTGAATTTGGGTTGGGGTTTGCTTTTATGAGGCTGATGTTGGGACTGTTGCAAAATAGTTCAAAGTCGTCATTCCGGCGAAAGCCGGAATCCAGTAATCGGAATGCTCGTCGAGAAAATTTTCTGGATCGTCCGGTCAAGCCGGACGATGACAGTTTGGAGGCATTTTGCAACAGTCCCATGTTAGCAATCTTATTCTGACGAGGTATATTCTGTATACCACGATAGAAGCCGGAATAGTGAAATGTGTGGAGAGTTAACATATTACGAATGATTCAAAAAGAATAAGTTCCGCGATATCAGAAGGAATTAACAATAAAATTAAACGTTTAAAACAAATGGCGTATGGCTATAGAAATGTCCGCTACTTCTTATTAAAAATTCATCAGCACTGCGGACTTTTAAGCCCAAGGTTTTCGCCCTAAACACGAAAGAACCTAAGTTAACACAAATCTACGTTTCTGGATTCCGGTTTTCACCGGAATGACGATAGGTAAATGGGGGTTTATTTCGCGAGGAAGGCGGTTTGTTTGAGGTCTTTGATAAACTTAATGAAATAATCCTGTTTTTTCTGGAAGGAGAGTTTTTCTTTGAATTCCTGTTTTTCAGTAGAAAACTTTTTTTCATCGATAGGGGTTCTGGTTTTGAGTTTAATGATGTAAAAACCTGAAGGCATGTTGATGATGCCGCTAAATCCATCATTTTTAATGTCTTTTGCTGCTATCCAAAAATTATCCGAAGCGCCGATTTTTTCTATGTAACTTCCATATTTGAAATTTTCGGTAAAACTTGATTTTAAACTGTATTTTTTCGCGGCCTTATCAAAATCTATGGATTTGGGATTTTGCTGGCGCGACTCTTCTAAGTATTTCAGGCATTCCTGGATTTTTTCTTGAGCTGTTTTTTCCGAAGTTATTTTTATGAGCCTTTCCTCTATCTTATTTTTTATTTTTTCAAATTCCGGCACATAAGGCTCTTTTCTTTCCTTAAGTTTCAGTACATAATAAGTTTTTTCTACCGCAATTATGGGAGATAATTCATTCACTTTAAGTTTCGAAATCATATTAGATACTTCAGGCGACCAGCCAATAGCGGGGATAGGGTCTGTTTGCGCGAATAGCCCGGTTTCCTTTATGGTTAATCCTAAATCAAGGGCTATTTTTTCTAAATTTTCTTTTTTCTTTAAGCGCGTGATTGCGTCCTTCATTTTATCTTCAGATTCCAAAATAATGTAATTTAGATTAAAGGAGAGGGGTTGTTTGAATTCTATGGAGTTTTTGTCAAAATATTCTTTGATTTCTTTTTCATTGGGTTTTATATCTTTCGCGAAATCAGTCGGAAAGCTGGCGATGTAGTATAGGCTTAGCTCTTCGTTTAGTTTGCGGTATTCGTTCGCGGTCTCATCGTCAGGTAAGCTTACGTCCTTAGTGACTTGTTTAAAAAGCTTGGCGAGCATTAGGTTTTGGCGGGTTTGTTCTTCAAATATGCGCGCCTGGGTCTGGAAAGGAACGCGTAGTAATTCAGTATAAATTCTCTCGTTAAATACCCCTTTGCTTTGAAAGAACGGATAACTTTTGATTAATTCGATAATTTCTTTATCGTTTACATTTATTTTGCGGTTTCTTGCTTCCTGCAATAGCATAAGCCGTTCCCATGCCTGTTCCTCGAAATCGATAGATTTTCTTACCTCTTCCAATTTGTTTCCATATTGCATGATTGCCTGATTTTTTACGGCGCTGATGGTATCTTGAAATTCCATGCCTGATATTTCTTTGCCGAAAATTTTTCCAGCGGAGGAACTCTCTTTTTTGCCACGTAAAGCGCCGCCTAAGCCCCACAAAGTAAATGCCGGAATAATAATAATGGCTAAGGCGATCCAAATCTTTCTTACTACTTTTTTGTTACGTAAGATTCTTAACATAGATTGATCTCCTTGTATTGTAGTATGAGGCGTTGCGAAATGCGCCTAATTTGTTATCATTCGACTCGACCGGACAATCCAGAAATTTTTGCCGGCGATTTCGGTTACTGGATTCCGGCTTGCGCCGGAATGACAGCGTTTGAACCGGTTACTGGATTCCCGCTTGCGCCGGAATGACAGCGTTTGAACCGGTTACTGGATTCCCGCTTTCGCGGGAATGACAACGTCCGATTTTGGCGAAGTAGTTTTATTATAATTCAAAAAATAAATATTGCAACCTATTTGCCAAATGTTATTATTTTTGGTATAATATATTATTGTTTCTTTCGTATTTATTGTGAGTATAGTTTTGGATTAAATAATCCGTAAAGGGTGGGCAAGCCCACCCCTACGCGGCGATTCGCGGGGATTATGTGTGATCTGATTTGAATGGCAGTGGAGGAGGATAAAGTATGATTGAACGGTATAGCTTACCAAGGATGGCGGGTATTTGGCAGGATGATTTTAAGTTTAAAACCATGCTTGCTGTGGAGCTGTTTAGTTTAGAGGCTCTTGCTATACAAAAGCAGGTTCCGCGGGACGCGGTAGAAAGAATTAAAAAGAGAGCAAAATTTAATCTTAAAAGAATAGGAAAGATTGAAGAAAAAACACAACATGACGTGGTGGCATTTGTAACTAATGTGGCGGAAAGTATTGGGCCGGATGCTAAGTATTTGCATATAGGGCTTACCTCATCTGATATTTTAGATACTACGTTAGGCGTGCAATTAAAAGCCGTTTCAGATATTCTGATTGAGGACATAAATATATTACTTAAATTATTAGCCAAAAAAGCTATAGCCTATAAGGATATGGTTTGTATAGCAAGGACTCACGGCATACATGCTGAACCAACTACCTTTGGCTTGAAACTCGCGCTTTGGTATGATGAAATGGGGCGTAATTTAGAGCGCCTGCTTCAGGCGAAGGATGAGATTTCCGTCGGAAAAATATCCGGCGCGGTCGGAACTTACGCTAATATTTCACCGCGGACGGAAGCCTATGTTTGTAGAAAGTTAGGGCTTAGGCCGGCTAATATTTCAACCCAGATAATTCAGCGTGATGTGTACGCGCGCTATTTAACTACTCTGGCGATTATTGGCTCAAGCTTAGAAAAGTTTGCTACGGAAATCAGGCATTTACAGAGGACTGAGGTTTTAGAGGCAGAGGAGCCGTTTGGTAAAAATCAAAAAGGTTCTTCCGCTATGCCGCACAAAAGAAATCCTGTAATCTGCGAGCGTGTTTGTGGTTTATCAAGGATATTGCGCGCGAATTCATCGGTAGCCTTAGAGAATATTTCATTATGGCATGAGCGCGATATATCTCATTCTTCAGCTGAACGTGTAATTTTTCCTGATTCTACGATTGCCTTAGATTATATGTTGACGAAGTTTATAGAGGTGATTCAGGGTTTGAGAGTTTATCCGCAAAATATGCTGGGAAATTTGGTAAAGACCAAAGGGCTGATATTTTCTCAAGCAGTGTTATTGGCCTTGATGCAAAAAGGCCTAACCCGGACAAAGGCGTATGATTTGACGCAAAGATGCGCGATGAAGGCATGGGAAGAAAGGTTGGATTTTAAAGTTGTGCTTCTGGCGGATAAAGAAACTTCGATGTGCCTTTCTGAAAAGGATTTGGAAAAAATTTTTAATTTGGATTATTATCTGCGCCACATTGGTAAAATTTTTAAACGTTTGGGGTTGTGAAGAATTTCCCCCTCCCGAGGGGAGGGAAAAGATTAGAAGTAAAAGGGGATAGGGAATTTCTAATGGAGTTATTTTTATGTCTTGGCGGATTGAAGTAAAAGATAAAGCGGGTATTTTTGATGCTATTGGCGAAAGCATTAAGAGGGATATTCTGGATTTGGGGATAAAGGGTGTTCAGGAAGTCCGGTTTGTTTATGTTTATACTCTTGAAGGCAGTCTTTCTGAAGCCCAAGTCAATAAAATCTGCGAAGAACTTCTTGTCGATAAAATTTCCCAGGAGTATTTTATCAATAAAACGCACGACGCTTCACGCTTCACGCTTCACGATTTTATAGTCGAGGCTGCCTATAACTCCGGCGTTATGGATCCGGTTGAGGAATCAACTTTGAAAGGCATAAGGGATTTAGGGATAGAGGGTGTAACTTCGGTCAAAACCGCGAAGAAGTATCTGATAAGAGGTAATCTTAGTCAGTTAAAATTGAGAGTTATTTCAGAAAAACTTCTTTATAATAAACTAATTCAGCATATCGTTAAGCCTGCGGTCTGCGGCTTTCAGCCGGCAGTTCAAGTGGGATATAATTTCGAACTAATTACTGTGGATTTATTAGGCGCTTCGGATAGAAAATTGAAAAAGATCAGTAAAGATGACCAGTTGTTTTTAAATCTGGTTGAGATGCGCCAGGTCCAAAATTATTTTAAGAAATTAAAACGCAATCCCACCGATTGTGAATTAGAAACTCTCGCCCAGACATGGTCGGAGCATTGCCGGCACAAGACGTTTAGGGGAAAGATAGAATATAAATTCAAAATTAAAAATTCAAAATTAAAAATTAAAAAAATAAATAATCTTTTGAAATCTACCATAATGAAGGTTACCAAGGAATTGAAGAAATCTTGGTGTGTTTCGGTGTTTAAAGATAATGCCGGTGTAATTGAGTTTGATGATAAATATAATGTTTGTTTTAAGGTTGAGACGCATAATCATCCGTCAGCTTTAGAGCCGTTTGGCGGCGCCAATACTGGCGTGGGCGGGGTAATCCGCGATCCTCTGGGCACTGGCTTAGGCGCGAAACCGGTTTTTAATACTGATGTGTTTTGTTTTGGGGAGCCGGATTATCCTTTTAGCAAATTGCCTAAAGGGATGCTTCATCCTAAGCGTGTAATGAAAGGCGTGGTTAGTGGTGTGCGTGATTACGGAAATAAGATGGGGATTCCTACGGTAAACGGCGCTGTGCTTTTTCATGAGCGTTTTCTGGGAAATCCCTTGGTTTATTGCGGAACAGCCGGGATTATGCCTAAAGAGAAGTCTTTTAATCAGGTTCGATTAGGGGATCTTATTGTGGCCTTAGGCGGCAGAACCGGTAGAGATGGAATACACGGCGCCACATTTTCATCGGGAGAATTAACCCATGAATCAGAAACGATTTCTTCTGGAGCGGTGCAAATAGGCAATCCCATTCAGGAAAAGAAGATAGAGGATACGATGCTGGAAGCGCGTGATAAAAATTTGTATAACGCGATTACTGATTGCGGAGCAGGCGGCCTTTCAAGCGCGGTGGGTGAGATGGGGGCGGAATTGGGCGCGAAGGTTTATTTAGACAAAGTTCCTTTAAAATACAGCGGCCTTTCCTATATGGAAATATGGATTTCTGAATCTCAAGAGAGGATGGTCCTGTCCGTTTCCAAAGAGAAGATTAATGAATTAATAAAAGTTTTTGAAGATGAAAATGTGGAGGCGACTGTAATCGGTGAATTTACGGATACAAAAAGATTGGAGCTTTATTATAAGGAAAATCTTGTTTGTGATTTAGATATGAAGTTTTTGCATGAAGGATTGCCGGATGAATTTAAAAAGGCGATTTTTCTTCAGCCTAAACATAAAGAGCCGAATATTAAACGCGATAAGGATCTTACGAAATATTTATTACGGCTTCTTTCGCATTATGACATTTGTTCCAAGGAATGGATAATCAGGCAATATGACCATGAGGTTGGAGGAGGTTCAGTTCTGAAACCTTTGGTAGGCGTTCAGAATGACGGCCCGTCTGATGCCAGTGTGGTAAAACCGGCTTTGGATTCGAAGAAAGCCCTTATCGTGTCAAATGGAATTAATTTTAGGTATGGTTTTATCGACCCTTATTGGATGGCCGCTTCTTGTATTGATGAAGCCTTGCGGCAGATTATTGCCGTGGGCGGTTCATTAGAAAGGGTGGCGCTGTTGGATAATTTCTGCTGGGGAAATCCGGATAAACCGGATAGATTAGGAAGTCTGGTTAGGGCTGCTTATGGCTGTTATGATATCGCGAAGGGATTCGGAATTCCTTTTATTTCAGGTAAGGACAGCTTGAATAATGAATTTCAGGTAAATAAAAAATCTATTAATATTCCGGGAACGCTTTTGATTTCAGCAATAGCAGTGATGGATGACATAACAAAAACAGTTTCTATGTACGCTAAAGAGCCGGGCGATTTATTGTATGTGGTAGGGCAAACCTATAATGAGTTGGGCGGTTCGCATTATTTTGATTTATACGGATCTATCGGAAATAATGTTCCTAAGGTGGATAGTAAAAAGGCAAAAATAATTTTTGATGTTTTAAGTCAAATTTCGCAAAAAGGTTTAATTCGCGCGATGCACGATTGTTCAGAAGGCGGGCTTGGGGTGGCTTGCGCGGAGATGGCTTTTTCAGGCGGTTTAGGGATGGAGATATTTTTGGCGGAAGCGCCGTATAGACGAACGCAATACGCAATACGCAATACGCAATACGCCAGGAATGATTTTGTATTATTTTCTGAATCAAATTCCAGATTCGTTGTTGAGGTGGCAAAAAAAGACAGCTCTGAATTCGAAGGGATGCTTAAGCGCGCGGGAGCGCCTTTTGGTTTAATTGGATGCGTAATGGGAAATGAGGAGTTTGAGATTTACGGCCTAGACGGAAAGATTTGCGTAAAGGCGGGGATTAAAGAATTAAAAGAGGCCTGGCAAGAGCCGTTAAGATTAAAATAGAGAAAAATAATTCCCCTCTAATTCTGGATCCCTGTTTTCGCAGGGATGACACCATTGTTATGGTAAGGGGATTTTTTCGAATAATCCGGGCTTAACCGAGGTAACGTTGAGGAGATAAAAATGGAGATACATGATACCTATTTGACCAAGGAAGGGCATCAGAAATTAATGGAGGAGTTGGCTTTTTTAAAGACAACAAAACGAAGGGAGTTGTCTAAGGCGATAGGAGATGCCAGGGCTCAAGGCGATATTAGTGAAAATGCCGAGTACGACGTTGCCAAAGAAGCGCAAGGCTTAAATGAAAAGAAAATAGCAGAATTAGAGGATAAGTTAAGCCGCGCGCGCATTCTTGATGATGAAAATATCCCCAAGGATGAAGTGCTTATAGGGGCAACTGTTACGATCAAAGATTTGTCTAATGAAGAAGAGTCGGTTTATACTTTGGTATCAGCGTTAGAGGCGGATTACGCGCAGGGGAAAATTTCTGTTTCATCTCCGGTGGGTCAAGGCTTATTGGGCCACAAAGAAAACGAGACAGTTGAAATTAAAATTCCTGCCGGTGTCTTGCGGTATAAAATATTGAAAATAACAAGATAGAAATTAAAATCCGGAATGACGAAGGTGAGTAAGACGCGTCACCCCCGACGAAAGTCGGGGTCCAGGAAGTGTTACCTCGGCTGGATTCCGGCTTTCGCCGGAATGACAAGCTTATGTTTCCGGAATGACGAAGGGCGGGGAATGGCTAAGAAGGGAATAACTATTCTTACTGGCGGCGCTGGTTTTATTGGCAGCTGTTTTTTATGGAAACTCAATCATCAAGGTAATAATGATATTATTGTTGTTGATAACCTTGCTAATACTAATAAATGGAAGAATCTTATTGGTAAGAAGTTTATTGATTATATTCAGAAGGATGATTTTCTTGATGTCCTTGAGTCGGGAAAGCTTCCCCATGTTAAAACAGTTGTCCATTTAGGCGCTTGTACCTCGACTGTTTTGAATGACGCCGCGTATTTCCTGAAGAATAATTACGAATATTCCAAAAGGCTTGCTTTGTGGGCGTTTGCCCATAAGGCAAAGTTTATCTATGCTTCATCAGCGGCCACCTATGGGGATGGCATGTCTGGTTATGACGACGCGGATGAAGCGATGCCTGCTTTGCGACCGCTCAATATTTACGGATACACAAAGCACTTGTTTGATTTATGGCTTTTGCGAAATAATCTGATCAATAAAGTAATTGGTTTTAAATTTTTTAATGTTTTTGGCCCAAATGAGTACCATAAAGGCGAAATGATGAGTATAATATGCAAGCAGTTTAATAGTATTAAGGAAGGTAATCCCATGCGGCTTTTTAAGTCATACCGTAATGATTGTAAAGATGGGGAGCAAAAAAGAGATTTCATTTACGTTAAGGATGTTATTGAAGTAATGTATTATTTTTACGAAAATCCGTGTGTGTCAGGCATTTATAATTTAGGAACAGCTGCGGCGCGCAGTTGGAATGATGTGGCAAAGGCTTTATTTTTTGTTCTAGGTAAAGCCTTGAAAATAGAGTATATTGAGATGCCGGAAGGGTTAAAGGAAAAGTACCAGTATTTTACCGAGGCAAAGATGGATAAAATAACGATTGCCGGATGTAAGCATAAATTTATGCCTCTTGAAGAAGCGGTAAAAGATTACGCCGCTTATTTAGAAAAAGGGATGTATTTATAGGTAGCGTTGTGAATTTATGTTGAATATTAGAAGAAATGTGTTTATTTTGGGGGTAGCGTTTATTTTAAGTTCTTGCGCGATGGCGCCTATTAAACTTTCTACGATTCCGGAAAAAGAAATTTTTCCTTTTTTAACTGTCCCTATTTTTAGGCAAGATGTTTTTCATGCCGTAGCTCCTGCTGAAACGCTTTGGTGCATAAGCAGGATGTACGATGTGAAGATAGAAGATATTGTCCAGGCGAACAATTTAAAGGATTCTACAGAATTGGAGATGGGGCAAAGGCTACTTATACCCAAGGCAGCGCCGATTAGGCCGGTAATTCCTTTATATAAAACTAGAAAATGGAAGTATATAATAATCCATCATAGCGCTACGGATGAAGGGGATTCTTTATTTTTGTTTAAGCTGCATTTAAAAAGAGGGTTCTTAGGTCTAGGGTATGATTTTGTTATTGATAATGGCACTTTAGGCAAAGGGGATGGCCAGATAGAAGTTTCGCCCCGCTGGATTAAACAGCAGGATGGCGCGCATTGTAAGGCAGCAGATATGAACTTTAAGGGAATTGGAATTTGCCTGGTAGGCAATTTCAGTAAAGAAAAGGTTTCTCAAAAGCAGATGGGGTCTTTGGTTTATTTGATAAAGATTTTGCGCGTTTATTATAATATTCCCTATAGGAATATTATGGGTCATGGCCAGGTTCCTGGAGCAAAGACAGAGTGCCCGGGTAAGCGCTTTCCCTGGAAAGAATTTAAGGACCGGCTTAAGGGGTCAAAATAAAAGGTTCTTTCGTATTTGTTGCGGATATAGTTTAAATTTAATAATCTACAAAGGGCGGGCAAGCCCGCCCCTACGCGGCGATTTATAGGGATTACGCGGCGATTCGTAGGGATTATACGGCGATTTAGACGACTCATAGGGGCGGGCTTGCCCGCCCAAAAAAGACTATACCAAGTTTTTAGTAATTAATAATATTATGGATACTTCATTTTGTTCCGAACTTGTTTGTACGCCTCTTATTGATAAGCATAAAGAATTAGGGGCAAAGTTAGCGCCTTTTGGCGGCTGGTTAATGCCTATTCAGTATAATAGTATTATTGAGGAGCATAATTGGACGCGTATGAGCGCTGGGCTCTTTGATATTTGTCATATGGGTGAGTTTGCTGTTGAGGCTGACTTGGAAAAAAGCAATCTCGATAACTTGGTAACTGTTAATCTTAAGGTTATGCCTTTGGGGGCGTGTCGTTACGGGTTTATGCTTAATGAGCAGGCAGGGATTATTGATGATCTTCTTGTGTATAGAATTTCTCAAAGCAAATGGATGATTGTGGTTAATGCCGCGACAACGAATGGCGATGAAGCGCATATGCGTAAATATATGAATAGCGCGACGCGTTTGGAAAATATTTCAGCGTCGACAGGTAAGCTTGATTTACAGGGGCCGCGGGCAAGAGATGTATTAAATGATTTAATCGGCGGCGATATTCATCTGCGATATTATACGTTTGATTATTTTGATTTACTGGGCGAGAAGATTATTATAAGCCGTACGGGTTATACCGGCGAGATGGGGTATGAGTTATATATGCCTAATAACAAGATCGCGCAATTATGGGAGAAGCTGCTTGCTGATAAACGGGTTAAACCAATAGGCCTTGGGGCGCGGGATACCTTACGGCTTGAGATGGGCTATAGCCTTTATGGACAGGATATAGATAAAAATACCACACCTTTAGAGGCAGGGTTGGGGCATTTTATAGATTTTGACAAGGAGTTTATTGGTAAGCCCTCGCTTGTAAAACAAAAGCAGGATGGCCTTTCTCGCAGGATGATTTATTTCACCGCGCTTTCCCGCCGTTCTCCAAGGCATAATTATCATCTGTTTTATAAGGACGAAGATATTGGTTCGGTAACTAGCGGGTCATTTTCGCCTAGTTTAGGGGTTGGTATTGGAATGGGGTATGTCGGCCGTGAGCTTATTCCGGGCGAAGAAATCATACTTAAAGAAACAGGTATTTCTATACCCGCGAAAGTTGTGAATAAGCCAATTTATAAAAACGGCAGCGCAAAATGTGAGGTAAAAAATGCTTATACCAGATAATCTTTTTTATACCAAAGACCATGAATGGGTAAAAATTGATGGCGATAATGCTATTATTGGTATTACTGATTTCGCGCAATCGCTCTTGGGTGATGTTACCTTTATTGATTTGCCAAAGATAGGTTTGATTATCAAGCAAACGAAGCCTTGCGCGACAGTTGAGTCGGTTAAGGCGGCTTCAGATGTATATGCCCCGCTTTCAGGAGAGGTTTTGAAAACTAACAACGAGCTTACTAGCCATCCGGAATTAGTGAATAAGTCTCCATACGAGTCAGGGTGGTTCGCGGTGATTAAAATGGCTGATGAGACTGAAAAAAATCTCCTTATGGCTCCTGCTCAATATAAGGCATACATAGAGAGTTCTCAAAAAAAATAGGAAAGGTTTGCTAATGAATTATATTTCACACACAGAATTAGAGAAGAAGGAAATGCTTAAGGTTATAGGCGTCAAAGGTATCGACGATCTTTTTAAGGATATTCCTGATGATTTGCGACCTAAATCATTTAATATTCCTGATGGGAAGTCCGAATTTGAAGTGATTGAGCATTTGAAGCTTCTCGCGCGTAAGAACGCCACGCATCTTACGAATTTTGTAGGCGCTGGTTTTTATGATCATTATATTCCGGCGGCAGTGGATGCCTTGGCATCGGACCCTAAATTTTATACCGCTTATACGCCGTATCAGGCTGAATGTTCGCAGGGCTGGCTTCAGGCAGTTTATGAATATCAGACAGTAATTTGCGAATTGACAGGGCTGGGTGTTTCTAACGCCTCGCTTTACGACGGGGGTACGGCGTTATACGAGGCGGCGATGATGGCTGTCAGGTTTACCGGCAGGAAAAAGATTATTGTTGATAGCGGGGTTAATTTAATTTACCGCACGATGCTCTATGCCTATACTTCCAATCTTTCTATTGAATTTGTGGAAACACCCGTTGTGCATGGCCAAAGCTGCCGCGAGGATATTTATAAAAATCTTGATGATAAAACCGCGGCAGTAATTGTACAGAATCCGAATTTCTTTGGAGCAGTAGATGATTTTTCTGATATTGTTGAGCGCGTGCATAGCAAGGGCGCGTTGGCAATAGCGTCGGTATATCCGGTTTCTTTAGGCATGCTTAAGAGTCCGGGTGAGATGGGTTTTGATATCGCGACTGGGGAAGGCCAGAGCCTAGGCATACCTTTATCATTCGGCGGGCCGTATTTAGGTTTTATCGCCGTAAAAAAGGAATATATACGTCAGATGCCGGGAAGGATTGTCGGCGCGACCGTGGATAAAGATGGCAGGAGAGGGTTTGTTTTGACTTTACAGGCGCGCGAACAGCATATCCGTCGGGAGCGGGCAACTTCAAATATCTGTTCCAATGAAGCGCTCTGCGCGTTAAGGGCGCTGATTTATATTTCGCTTTTAGGTAAGGTTGGTTTAGAGGAATTAGCGCGGTTAAATTATGAGAAGGCAGAATTTGCCAAGTCAGTATTAGATAAGGTTCCCGGGGTAAAGGTTAAGAGAAGTTCTCCCACCTTTAATGAGTTTACTTTGCAGTTGTCTAAAAACGCTGATGAAGCGGTTCACCGGATGATTGGCAAGGGATTCGCCTGTGGTTTTCCGCTGGGAAGGTTTTATAAGGGTATGGATAATTACCTTTTGGTCGCGGTTACGGAGAAACGCACTAAAGAAGAGATTGTTAATTTTGCTAATAGCCTGGAGGCAGCGCTATGCAGTTAATTTTTGAGAAAAGCCGTGTTGGCCGCAGGGGTTTTCAACTGCCTGAAACAGACGTGCCGGAAGCTTTTGCTTTGCCTGATAAATATTGTCGCAAGATAAAAGCATGCCTGCCCGAAGTTTCAGAATTGGATGTGGTGCGCCATTTTTCTAATTTATCCAGCCGTAATTTTTCCGTGGACACTAACTTTTATCCCCTTGGTTCCTGCACGATGAAGTACAATCCAAAGTTTACTGAAAAGATTGCCGTTATGCCCGGCTTCGCGGATTTGCATCCGCTTCTTCCCCAGCTCTTGGGCGGCGGCATGCTCGCGCAAGGGGCCCTGGAGGTTTTATATCATATGGAACGGTTGCTCAGCGAAATCACGGGTATGGCGGAATTTACTGTTCAGCCGCTTGCTGGAGCGCATGGTGAACTAACCGGTGTTATGCTTATTGCCGCGTATCATAAAAACAATTCTTCTCTTAAAAAGCACATTATTATTCCTGATTCTTCGCATGGGACTAATCCCGCGAGCGCCGCGATCGCCGGATATGATGTGGTGGTTGTTCCGACGGATAAAGACGGTTTTTTAGATATGCAGGCGTATAAAAAAGCCTTAAATCAGGAAACCGCGGCAGTAATGCTTACCTGTCCGGATACTCTTGGGCTTTTTAATTCTAAGATAAAAGAGATCGCGGATTTGGCGCATAGTGTGGGCGCTCTTATGTATTATGACGGAGCGAATCTTAACGCGATATTAGGCAAGTGCCGGCCGGGAGATATTGGTTTTGATGTTATACATCTTAATTTGCACAAGACATTTGCTACTCCTCACGGTGGAGGTGGGCCGGGAGCGGGGCCTGTTGGTGTTTGCGAGAAGCTGGTGGATTTTCTTCCTGTTTCGCGGGTTATACGGCGTATTGATGGAACATTCGCCTTAGATTATCGCAGGCATAAAAGTATTGGATATATCGCGCCATTTTACGGAAATTTCGCGGTGATTTTAAAAGCGTACTCCTATATATTAATGTTGGGAAAATCCGGGCTTATTGAGGCAAGTGAAAACGCGGTTTTAAGCGCGAATTACTGTCTTGCGCGCTTAAAGGATTATTATAAACCAGCTTACGATAAAATCTGTATGCATGAATGTGTTTTATCCGCGTCTCGTCAATTAGAACAGGGAGTGCGCGCCTTAGATATTGCTAAATATCTTATTGATAAAGGATTTCATCCCCCTACGATTTATTTTCCGCTTATTGTTAAAGAGGCGATAATGATTGAGCCGACAGAAACTGAGAGCAAAGAGACGCTTGATGTTTTTATTGATGTTATGATTGAGGCGGCCTTACTTGCCAAAACCAATCCCTCGGCGCTTCATTTGGCGCCGCTTACCATGCCAATAGGGCGGCTTGATGAAACAAAAGCTGCTCGGGAACCCAACCTACGCTGGCAGCCATAAAATTTCGGTTCTTTCGTGTTTAAGGTAATAAGCATAGATCTATTTCGCGTAAGTATCAGGGCGGGCAAGCCCGCCCTGATATCATAGTCACGGTTTTTTTATTTTCCCTTACGCTTTTGCTTTATAATTATTATTTCACATTAATTACGAAAGAACCAAAATTTTTATGAAGATATTCAGGCTTATTATTTCAGGACCCGGGAGCGCTACGTATAATATGGCGCTGGATGAAAAAATCTTAAGCCGTTATCTTGAAGATGGTATTCCGGTGTTACGGATATACCAGTGGCAGAGGCCTTCTTTTACTTATGGCATTTCGCAGTATCCTGAAAGTGAAATTGATTTTAAACGCTGTCTTTCTGACGGAGTTGAGGTTGTTAAAAGAATGACCGGCGGCGGGGTGCTCTTCCATTATGACGAAATAACTTATAGTTTTGTATGCAGTAAAGAGGATGTAGGAGAGCCAAAGGGGGTGTTTGTTTCTTACAAGCAGATATGCGCGTTTCTTATCCGGTTTTATGAATCTCTTGGGCTTAAGGCTTCTTTCGCGCTTGAGTCGGAAGTTTTTCTTGATAGATGCGCGCCACATGAGCTTTGCGGCGCGTCTTATGAAAAGTATGATATTGTTATTAATGGGAAGAAGATTGGCGGAAATGCCCAGAAGCGAAAGAGGCAGGTTATATTTCAGCATGGAGCTATTCCCTGCAGTATCGATTGGGGTTTTTTGCGCCGTTACCTTAGGTTTTTACCCGAAGATATATCTTTAAAAGTAACTACTCTTTCTGAACAATTGGTGTCTGTCCCGGATAAAAGTATTTTGGAACAAAAGATTATCGATGCTTTTGGCAGTGTATTTGACGCGTGTTTTATTGAAGAAAAGACATTAGTTTAGCTCTTGGAAGTATCTGTCGGTGTCATTGCGAGCGAAGCGAAGCAATCTTTTTACGACGGAGAATGTTAAAAAGATTGCCACGGGCTGATAAATCAGCCCTCGCAATGACACGATAGGGATTGCGACATAGTCTCAATGACATGAACACTTCTAAGCGCTGAACTGTTACAAGAAAAGGAACTTTTGTATGAGACCAGCGTGGCTTAATAAAAAAATAAACCTTAGGGATTGCGCGGATGTAAAAATATTGCTTAAGGGGTTGCGTTTAAATACGGTTTGCGAAGAGGCATTTTGCCCGAATATAGGGGAGTGTTTTGCTAAGCGCCAAGCTACATTTATGATTCTTGGTGCTGTTTGCACGCGGGGCTGTCGTTTTTGCGGTGTGGGTAAAGGCTTGCCGCTCCCTCCTGATATTAATGAATCAAAGCGTATTGTTCAGGCAGTAGAGGCTCTTGGCTTAACGCATGTGGTGATTACGAGCGTTACGCGGGATGATTTGCCTGATGGCGGTTCAGCGATATTTGTTGAAACTATCCGTAATCTGCGCGGGATAGATAGAGACATTATGATTGAGGTGCTTATTCCGGATTTTAACGCGGATGAGAAATCTTTGCAAGGGATTGTTGATGCCCGGCCTGATATTATCGCTCATAATATGGAAACGGTCGCGCGTTTATATGAAGAAGTAAGGCCGGGAGGAGCTTCTTACGCCAGGTCTTTGGAAGTTTTGCGTATTCTTAAAAGGAGCGCGCCGGACATTCCTCTTAAATCCGGGCTTATGCTCGGCCTTGGAGAGATGAGGCATGAGGTTTGCGCGGTTTTTGATGATTTAATCGCGGTTGGTTGTTCGTTTTTGAGTATTGGCCAGTATCTTGCGCCCAGCAATAATCATATACCAGTGCGGCAGTATCTGGAGCCGGAGATTTTCGAAGAGTATAAAGAAGAGGCTCTGCGCCGCGGGTTTTTATACGTAAAAAGCGCTCCTTACGTACGCAGTTCTTATGCCGCAGCTGATTATCATAAATAGGGACAGCGACCATTTAGGGGTATGATGTTTCTTCCCATTCCCGGGCGCTACTCAAGAAAATGATTGACAAAACGTTAATTTTGACGTATATTTTCTTATGTAATAGGTAGAATATATGAATTATACCGAATAGGAGACTTAATAATGGAGAAAAAAGAGATATTTGACATATTAGATAGTTGGAATGAATGGGCAGGTCAGAAGGATATTGGCCTTATGAGAAACTCCTATGTTGATAGGCTGGAGGGATTAATTCAAGGCTCCAACCAAGTGATAACAATAACCGGCCCAAGGAGAGCGGGTAAGTCTTATATAATGCGCCGAATGGGACGGCTTCTTACAGAGAAGGATGTAAGAAAAGAAAATATCCTTTTTGTTAATTTTGATGATCCTCGTTTTTTGTCTCTTGATACTAAATTGCTGATTCAAATATATGATGTTTATCGGGAATTCATGTCTCCCACGGATACTCCGTACATTTTTCTGGATGAAGTTCAAGAAATAGGCGAATGGGAAAAATGGGTGCGTATGATGCATGAGTTGAAAAAAGCCAAAATAATAGTGTCCGGTTCAAATGCGCATTTGTTAAGTCGTGAGTTGGGAACGCTTTTAACGGGAAGACATATTGATCTTAATGTTTTCCCTCTTTCATTTACGGAATACTTGTTGTTCAACAACATAGAAATTAAGATATCGCTTGATGTCGATAGAAAAAAGACCGAGATCATGGGGCTTTTTCGGAAATATATGGAGAATGGATCGTTTCCGGAAGTTGTCTTATCAAATAAAAAATCTGAGGTTTTGCTTAATTATTTTGATGATCTTTTGACAAAAGATCTTATAAAAAGATTCCGCGTAAGGAAAACCAAGGCCATGAAGGCGTTGGTCAAGTATTACTTAAGCAATGCCGGGAATCTTATGACCTTTTCTTCAATTGAAAAATACCTCGAGATAACCTCTGATACAATTGAAAAGTTTTCAGGATTTCTTGAGGATGTGTACCTTATTTTTCAGCTAAAGCGTTTTTCATTTAAAGTAAAAGAGCAGGAAAAAAGCCCGCGGAAAATCTATGCCATTGATACAGGGTTATGCAATGCGGTTGGGTTTAGATTCTCTGAAAATGTCGGCCGGTTGGCAGAAAATATTGTTTATCTTGCCTTAAAACGCAAGCAGATACTTAGTTCAAATATTGAGCTCTTTTATTGGAAAGATGTTCAGCATCGAGAAGTTGATTTTGTCATTAAAGATGGTTTGGATGTAACAAATTTGATTCAGGTTTGCTGGAATATGCGCGATGAGAAAACAAAAAACCGTGAATTGCGTAGTCTTCAGAAAGCTATGAAAGAGTTAAAAGTTGACAAGGCGATAATAATTACCGAGGACGCTGAAGGGGAAGAAAAACTAAATGGTTTTACGGTGAAAACTATACCTCTTTGGAAATGGTTATTGGCGGAAGAAGGGGAAAAAGGGGTCAGACCTTGAAATGTGAATTTGTTTGATAAAGATATAAAAAAATTAGAATATAGATATGGCAAGGCTGTATCGTTTACGGGGTAATTTCACATTTCAAGGTCTGACCCCTCTGTACCCATAAAACCGAGGATAAACTGGGTACCGGAAAGCGTATACTTTTGATCACCTTCGGTTGGCCGGTGTCCACCCTATAGACGCTTGATGGCGAGCTTGGCGGAGGCTTTGGTAGAGTAAGGCTATAGGCTTTAGGCGAGAGGCGATAGGAAAATATGGGCAAAGGGTTTGAGGAGCGAGGGGAAAATCTCCAAAGATTTTAGCCTTCGCGATCAGATG
>CAKKQB010000012.1:7870-46058 GCA_919901915.1 Omnitrophica bacterium GWA2_41_15 | reverse complement strand
CCCCATTACTTCCAACCCTTTATAGCAATTCCTTCGCCCTTATTACGAATGATTCGAATTTTCCACCTCCTTTTTCATTTTATCGTCGCACCTTATCAAAATGAAAGCGCTTTCTCTAAACCGCCCGTCGGGGTTGTTTTTCCCTTAATAATATGGTATATTTAATATGGAAATATTTATTTCTAATAAGGAGGTATTTTGTCTCAACCATTTAGAAAAAAACAAGATAGGCTACTTTTTAGGATAGGCGCATTTTTTACTATCCTGTCTTTTTTATCAAACTCAATAGTTTTGCCGTCCAGAGCCTACGCCCAAAATGCGCTCAATTTACCTGCATCGGGCGTTATAGCCACTCCGACCCCAAGTTTTATCCCGCCTGTAATGAAGGGGATAAAAATCTTCCCGGATAATCCGTTACGGTTTGATTTCATTATTGACACAGGACAGTCTAAGCTGGCGGATAATGCCCTCAAAACAGAATCCGCGAAACTAATCAAGTATTTTTTGGCTACTTTAACGATTCCCGAAGATGACCTTTGGGTAAACCTGTCTCCTTATGAAAAGGACAGAATCATAGCCGATCAATTTGGTCAGACGGAAATGGGGCGCGATCTTTTAGCGCAAGATTATGTTCTCAAGCAACTGACCGCTTCTTTGATTTATCCGGAAAAAGATTTGGGCAAGAAGTTTTGGGACAAAGTTTACGCAAAGGTTCACCAGCTTTACGGCACAACACGCCTGCCAGTCAATACTTTTAACAAAGTTTGGATCGTTCCGGATAAAGCGGTTGTGTATGAAAGCGGCGATACAGCTTTTATTGTGTCCACTCATTTAAAAGTCATGCTCGAAAGCGATTATCTTGCCATTAAAGAAAATATGGGGGAAATAAAAGTCAAAAAATTAAAGCAAGAGGACGTTCAGCAGATTAATGATGTTTCCTCGGACATTATTAAAGAGGTGATTCTTCCGGAGATTGAAAAAGAAGTTAATACCGGGAATATCTTTGTATCCTTGCGCCAAGTTTATAATTCAATGATCCTCGCCACTTGGTTTAAGCGCAATTTAAAAGAAAATTTATTGAGCAAGATTTATGTGGGAGAAAACAAAATTTCCGGGGTCGATGTAGCAGATAAGCGGGTCAAA
Source organism: Omnitrophica bacterium GWA2_41_15 (assembly GCA_919901915.1). Classification (GTDB taxonomy): domain Bacteria; phylum Omnitrophota; class Gorgyraeia; order Gygaellales; family Profunditerraquicolaceae; genus CAKKQB01. Next base: position 44,915 of record CAKKQB010000012.1, on the reverse strand, counting down.
GAAAAAATTTACAAGCAGTATTTGGAGACCTTTAAAAAAGGTGTCTACAACTATATCAAGGAAGATTACGATCCTGTAACCCAGAGGATAATCCCCCGAAAATATTTCTCCGGCGGGATGGAATTCACAGCTAAGGCAGTTGATAAAGCACTCTCGGTAGAGCAAAGGACAACACAGGAAACAGAAGCAAAAGTTACTAAGACAACAGATGGAAAATTACAAACGGTTTCCGCGGTTTTGGACCCGGTTAAGAATTTGGATCGTTTGCGTCGGATTCTGAATGTTTTAGCGCAGAGCGATAAAGTTCCTCAGGTACCGGAAGGCGCTTCGGAAGATGTTATTTTGGAGTTTGTGTTAAATCATTTACAGGCTCAAGGTCTGATAAAAGAGGTTAGAGACGATTCCACAGATGTAAAAGTTTTTGTCATCAAGGATGAGGTCAAGGAATCTGAAATAGGCAGAGCCGTCCAGCGATGGGTTATGGAGCCCCGAGGCGGTGTAAGGGCTATTAATTTTAAAGGGACGGATGGCATCTGGAAGATTGTTGGTTTTGAGAGTGATATCGATCAGCAACTTGATCTTGAACGTGAGGAAGTGAAAGAACGCAAAGCAGGAAATCATTGGATTGTTGCCCATAATAATGCGCGTCAAAAATTACGAGGTGGAGATCAACAAATCGATCAAGAAGGCGCCCAAAAACAATACGAAGTAGCAAGAAAAGATATTATCGGTCCCAGTATCCGTAGAGTTCCTGCATCAGATAGAAAAAAAATTGGGAAAACCATTCCGGGAGTACCTTTAAAATCCCAGAACGAATATAATCGCGATGTTGAGCGTAAAGAAAAGTTTTTAAAAAAACAAGATATCGTTGATCGTTTTATTACCCCCGGAAGAGAAGGCTTTGAACAACTGCAACCGCTATATGATGAGGTGCGCGACATTATCGATCGTTTATTAATTGCTAAAGGACTGAATCCAAATGAGTTTCAACTTTTCCTCGCTGATACTGTTGACCCGAATGCCTACGTTGTAAATTATTACAATGCTATCGTCGTCAATTTAGGATTGATTCGCATGTTGGCAGAATATGCCAAAGCCAATAACATCGACGTAACACAAGATGCATTGGCTTGGGTGTTGTCGCATGAAATCTTACATATTGTACAGAATCGCAGGGAAATTGATGAGGGGCGTGTTGATGAAAAGAAGGGATTGGTCGACCGGCATGCGGAAGATAGAGGGAAGGAGTATCAAAGTGACTTGTTGGCGTTGTGGTTGATGGATCGCGGAGGTTTTTCAGTGAGGACAGCTCCGCATATCCTTACAGGTATGGATCATTGGTTGACGGCACGCGGAGACCGAGATGCTACCTGGGGTACTCATCCCCAGATAGAGGAGCGTTTACGAAAGTTGGAGCATCAGATCCTGACCTATCATTGGCAAAACCAAGATGTTCCGCCTTCTGTGTTTAATGCGGTCTCAAATTCTCAACAAAGAACGCGGTTCAGAGAATTTCAGGATCGAGTCGTTAACGTCACAACTGCGGTAGACCTTATTTCTTTGTTGAATGAGGCGAAATCTATTGAGGAATTACATTTTGCAATGCTAATTGGGTTTGAGGTTTTGCCAGATGGGGAAAAACAAACACAGAGCCAAATTCAAATGACGTTTGAACAACGAATAAGCCAGCTTGTTGGCGAAGACGAAGCCAAGAGGGTTTTGTTTGAATACATGAAGAATGAAGTTTATACAATGCTGGGATTTATCGCAGAACCTAATTTGGATACTTTTCGACGATTAGGCGCACAATTATCGGTTGAAACAATTCTCCGTATTTATGAGCTGGGTGTTCCAAATATTTTCTCTTTATCGCTTGACGTTGATAAGCTACAGAAAAACGAACGATATAAACAAGCTGAAGGTGTTATTCAGCGGCTTCGCTCTGCCGTATACTCATTAAATGGTCGATCTCGTCCAAGCGATCGATTCAAAATGTATGCAAGCGGTTTTTTGTGCGGACTGTGTACAAGAATGATTAACGATGCCAAACAGGGGGCATTAAGTCTGGAGCGAGCTCGAAGATTTCTCGTCGATTTAGTCAATATGCAGGACTCACAGGGCTATTTTGAAGAATATTTATTCTCCCAGCCATTAAAGGACATGGCCGATGCCTTTAGCTCATCAAAGGTTTATCGAGGTCAGATGCGACCGGAAGACATCAAACTTTTACTCAGAGTTTATGAGATTTTAGGTACAAAAATTAATTATGCGCTAAAGGCAGACGGACTCGCAAAAAGTTTGTATGAACTTGCGCGAGATGTCCCACTGGATGCAAAAAAGGAGCTTATGGATTGGCTTCTTCTTCGCGATGACGGGTGGAATTCATTGAGAGCCGAGTTCCTCAAGCTCGATATTGAAACAGCATCCAAGGATGGTCAGGGAATTGTTTTCCATGGGAGCAAGGTGGAATATCTTGAAAAGTTATTGTCCAATAAGAATATTGTTCGGAATATGCAAAATGTGTTAAAGGCATTTGTTGCAGCTGCTCATAAAGAATCCAATAAGGTTCCTTTTGAAGACATGGCTATTATGCATCAGAAAATATTCGCCGAATTTAGGCGACAACATATTAACAATGATTTGGGTATTTTTTGTGATCTTTGGTTGATGTCCCGTCAAAACTCAACAATGTTTGTGGGTGATGCCTTTGAAAATACTTTATTAGAGAGCATTCCGGTGGAATTGAGGCCTTTAGTTGAAAAGAGTCGGCGTGAATTAAAGCCGATTTTTTATATTATTGCTTTGGATGGAATCCCAGAAGGCAAAGATTTGAGAGATTTTATTTTTGGCGCATTGCGCGTTAGGGAAAGACAAGGGAGTATGCTTTCTAATCCGGAAATCATTGCGCTTATCAAAAACGCTAAGCCTGAACGCGAAGTTTATGACGAGGAGGATATATCAGAACGGTACAATGCTTTATCTTATGAGGACAGGAACAGTATTCATGACCGCTGGGATCAAATTAATCCTAAGCGGAGAATTGAAAATGTTAATAATGATGAGTTTGGTTTAATTAAGTCGCTTCTTGAACATTATCGTTATCAAATAGGGCGGTTGTTATCCGAAGAAGATTCAACTCCGGAACAGCAGGAAGAGGTTTTTGGACAATATGTGGCGCCGATTTATTTTCAGACACTGCTCGTCGAGCTTGGCTATAATATAAGACTTAAAGAAGATGATGTTAGATTTGGAAGTAGTGCCTGGCATGTATTTGCTGGGGATATTGCTCGAAAGGGAGTTTCTGAAGAAGCTGAATATGCCGAACAAGCCGAGAAACTACGTCCCAGAAATGCTGTCCGTTTTATGCGGGAAAATATCGCTTTTGATGATTTTATGCAATTATTTGACTTTATTACGTTGCTTCCTGTAAATTATGAAGATGCAGTGGATACGGTAGTAAGGGGAATTCCGCCGTCCATATTTCGTAATTTTGTCCTCTATGTTCTTTTTGTTAGACGGGCGTTAAATCAGGCCGGATATACTAGCGATAATAATGCGATTTTTGATTTTAAAAGAATACAGGCGCATCTTGCAGGGATGTCGGCAGCTGAAAGAGCAAGTATCATGTCGGCAATAGCGGTCATCGCACCACATTTTGTTCATGACGAGGTAATGGAGAAATCTAATGAAGCGACGGTGGCAGCTTATTGGAAGGAACGATATGCCAAAAATGCTCCCAGATTAGATGAGACTGCTATTCGCCAAGAGCATAGTCAGGAAAACGGCGATTATGATGAAATGATGTATTCTGTTCCAGGGGGCCCTGTTGCGCAACTATATGTGTTTATTAGCCGTTTAGCCGAGGAGGAAATAAGAAATATTATTGGTTTTTCAGTGCTACCTTTAGCTTCTAAAAGAGAATTTATTGAGAAATATTACCCACAATCATCATTGGCGAGGGATAAGTGGATCAAAGCGGCAATTCATTCGGAGAGTCGAGGTAGGACTGTTGAGGAGATTGAGAAACTGCTTACGATGGTTCACAATCGTAATTTGCGGGATAATTTGGCATTGGGTGCATTAGATCAATATCGCACAGAACATCCTGAGGAGTTCGGAACACTTGGCGACGTGCTTCAACTAATTCAAAGATTTTTCCCGGAAGCCTCATTGATTAGGGACGACGTTCTTTCAGAAACAGCGCAATTCTTGACTAAGACACGCGAGCAATATGAACAAGTCAGGGCGCTTTACCTCGATCCTTTTAAAAAAGCTAAAGATTTGGATCTCAAAGAAACTGCGCGCACGGCAATGAATGCCGACGCATTTCGTGCATGGACAAAGAATCGTAGCCCTGAGGAAAAGACACATTTTCTTCTCTGGCTTATGGGTATCACAGATGAGAAACCATTTTTCCTTGTTGATTTCGAGTATAACTTCCATGTTAACGCTGATAATATGCGTGAAGACTTTGGTCGGAGACAGAGTAAATATTATCCTCTAGCCGGACAATCATCACAACGGGAGGCTCTGGAGCCGTTCCTGTACGGTGAAAAAGGTGTCTTTAACGATCCGATTGCCATGTCAAATTTACTGGGTGGAATGTTTGATTATTTGATCAAAGACGGCCCTAATAAAAGCGTTCTTAAAAAGGTTTTTGACAAAGTTTTTGAGAAAGCTGATCAAACTCGTCGCGAGGAAATCTTTTTAGCGTTGGTTTGGACATTGTCGTTACAGCGTGGCGAAATGCAAGCTGGTCAACAGGGCGTTACAGCGGAAAGGCAAGAGGCGCGGGCAGTGCGTCTTTTCTTGGAATCTCTTGGGTTGGTTGGACGTCAGCTTGCTCAGGTGCTTGCTCGTTCTTTGTGGGTGAGGCCGCTTATGCGAGATGAATTATCTTTGGTTCAAGACAGTGCTCGCCGGATGGATAAAGGCGTAGTCTTTGATATGTTGGAAAAATTCGGACTAACAGAAGAATTTGAGAGTATTGAAGAGCCTTTGGGAAGCGCAAAAATTGCCGGTGTTTATCGCGCCAAGATGCGAGACGGTAAGATAGTAGCCATTAAGATTAAACGACCCGAAGTAGATAAAACGATTGAAGCAGATATGAAATTTTTTAAGGATGTTTTCGATGATGACTTGCGGTCAGCTTTTATGGCCGAGGGAATTGTTATCCCCGACAACTTTGTCGCACAGATAGAAAAAGGGTTTAGGTCGGAATTGAATTTTGAACAGGAAGCAAAGAACACCGCTGAATTGGGTTCCCGGGTTCAACGAACCGTATTGAAGAAGATCAAGGAGTTTTCCCTAAAGAAATTATTTGGCGACACTAGATTAGGAGAGGCACAGGGAGATTATGAATTTTATGTCCCGCAAATAATTAAAGTTATCAATAATTCGGCAATCGTTATGGAGTATATAGAGGGCATTAAACTTTCGAGTGAAAGACGCGTAAATGAGGCTGGGCTTGATCAGAAGGATATTGAATTGGCTGTAGCTAATGAATTACTGCGAGAGATTTTTTACGAAGGTTTTTACCACGGGGATCCTCATTTGGGAAATATTCTTGTGCAGAAGGGCGAGGATGGACGGGTTCGTATTGTTTTAATTGATGCGGGTGCTTCTTTTGAACTTAGCAAGAATAATCGCCGGTTGCTGGGGAAATTGATGGTAGCTGTTCGGGATGGTCAAAAAGATGTCTTGGAAGGTATCGTTGAACAGCTCGGCGGAATATTGACCGGCAACATTCGAACGGAACTAACCGATCAGGTATTGGAATCAAAGACTAGTGTTGGACAAAAATTATTATGGTTTTTCCATATTCTCGAAAAAAATCATATTGCGATGCCAAATGAATTGTTAAACATTATGCGTTTCTTTGCCACAGGTCAGGCTTTATTTGATCGCGGAAGCTCTAGCCCGTTGGTAACTGATGAAGCGCAGAAGGATTTTGTTCAAGCCGATCAGTTAGATAGCGTTATTAATCAAGGACAAGATAAGGGTTCAGTTTCTTCTCCTGCCAAGACAGCAGAAAATCTCGGCGGTATTGATTTTAATCCAAACATGTTAAGCATAGAAAAACAGGGGCAAGGAATCGATTTTAATGTTCCCGTTAATCTGCAAACAATTCAGACTATTCAAATCGATGGATTCTCCCCAGTAATTCTTCAAATCATCCCTACCAATTTGCCGATGTTGATGGGGACTAAAAAAGCAGAAGACACTATGCAGGTCAGCAGTATTCGGTAGTTTCGATTGTTTTGATTTTTCCCCCGCCTTTATCTTCCAATCTTCCAATTGTCCATCGCGGACAATTTCTATTGAATAGCGATTCTTCTCTGATATAATATGTTTCAAAATGTAACAGAGGAGAATTGCAATGAAAGATCTCGTTAAAGTATTTACTGCAGAAGAGATAGCGGAATATTTACGCCTGCATCCCTACACGATACGCCGCTTGGCCAGGGAAAAGAAAATCCCGGCTTTCCGCGCAGGCGGCCAGTGGCGTTTTCGAAAATTAACAGACGCTTTCCCATCCAATCGGGACAGTGTACCCCCTCTAAGATAGAAAGTATCCTTTTTGAGTCTAAAGTTGAAATGCATCAAGCAACTTACCGGTTTCACCTAAAGAAAGTATTCTTTCTCTGCAACTTGAGTATTCATAGTCAGGGGCTGTTTTTACCATATTTGCTCTTACTGGATTCAGCTCAACATAGTGAATGCAATCTATAAGGTAGTTGTCTTTGACTATAATTTTACTCTTAAATCTGTCTTGTCAGAGATGACCAGCTTTCTGGTAGCGTTTATTAAAGTAAGCAGTATAAGCACGATTAAGACCTTGCATAAATTTAGCTAGATTTTTAGATTCTTTTGGTTCGCCTATTATATGGATATGATTTGGCATAAAGCAGAAGCCATAAAATAAAAATCCATACCGTCTTTTATGCTTTTTTAGTTTTGAGAAGTATACATTGTAATCTACCTTCTCCCAGAAAATTTGTTGTCTTTGGTTACCCCGTGTGATAATGTGATAGCAAGCATTTGTGATAAGTAAACGTGGCCCTGTGGGCATAAGACACCTTCCAGCACAGTCAAGGGACACTGTCCCGATTAGCATGGAAAGCGTCTTGTAATCCTGCCGGTGAAGATTTTGAGAGTTGTTTCATCGTTGCAGGATCGCATATTCTCGACGAAGTCAGAAATTTCTCTTGCAATATAAGTATAACAATGTTATACTTATATTGCGAAAGGAGACTGAGATTATGACTTTATTAAAAGCGTTTCGTTTACCGACTGGATTGGTTAATAGGTTGGCTTCATTGGCAAAAGCCACGCATCGTAGCGAAACTTTTTATGTTACTGATGCCTTAGCCCACTATTTAGAAGATTACGCTGATGCGCAAATTGCCAAAGACCGTTTTAACGATCCCAAATCCAAGATTATTTCAGGCGCAGAACTAAGGAAACAGCTCGGTGTATAAGATTGTGTATCTTGATCAGGTTGAAGAAGACCTTAAGAAACTGGATAAATCTACAATTAAGAAAATTCTTACCCGTATCGAGACATACCTTGTTCAAGATCCCAAAGGATTGGGAAAGCCATTAAAAGGCGAATTTCAAGGATATTGGCGGTACCGTTGGGGCGATTATCGCGTTATCTATAAGATATCAGAACGAGAGATTTTGATTCTTGTTTTACGTATTAACAACAGAAAAGACGTATATAGTTAACTCTTGCTATGGGTTTAGGGTTTAGGCTTTTGGGATAGGTATTTTGTTAGGTAAGTTGAAATCGTAATAAAAGGAGAGCGGTGTCTAAAATAATTAGGTTTGGAATATCGTTAGACGGCGATTTATCTCGAAGGTTTAATGCCCGCCTTAAGAAAAAAGGTTACTCAAACCGCTCTGAAGCTATTCGTGATTTAATTCGGCAAGATTTGGTAGATCAAGAATGGCATGAAGGGCATGAAGTAGCCGGAGCCGTTACCCTCATTTATGATCATCATAAAAGAGAACTGCTTAATAAAATCACGGATACCCAGCATGATTTTCAAAAAGCTATTCTCTCGGCTCAACATATACATCTGGATCACCACAATTGCTTGGAAATAATCGCGGTCAAAGGAAATCCTATAGAAGTGAGTAAATTAGCCGATATGCTAAAGGCAGTCAAAGGCGTGAGGCATACAACATTGAGTATGTCAACAACGGGCAAAGAAGTAGCATAGAGAGTATTATTTTTTTACCAAATAGTAACACGATTATTATATTCGTAACAATGCGATAGACGATATATTCATTGGTAGTATAAGGCGCAGGCAGATTTTTAACCCAAAAATGAAAGGAGGTAAACGATGTGGTTAGTAACGACTTCTGTCGTGGCAACAAGCGCGACTGTAGCAAAATTTATTTTGCCCAGGCAATACAAGCTAGGTTTTTTAGCTCTAATGCTTTGGGGCGCGGTAGCAATGATTCTTGTCGATCATATATTGAGATATGAAGGAAACGCATTTCTAGAGAAGACGACTGACGGAATGATTGCAAATAGCGCTATGCTGGGCATCGTAATGTTAGTGCCAGTGTTTGTGATTTGGGGAGTTTCATTATTAATCTCAAATTTAAAAAGGAGGTAAAAATGGCTTGTTTTGTTGTTCCTATGAGTGTAGCAATACTTACAACTGTTGTAGGAAAAAAGGTTCCTAAGAAATACCATTTAAATTGGTTAAATTCAATGTTTTGGGGTGGGGTGGCAATGTTAGCAGTCGAACATATCGCGCATGGAGAAATTGTTTTTTATCCACCCTTCTTAACTGCTAGCCTTCCCGAAATTTTTCCGGAAATGATGAAGGTTGGCGTTCCGATGACCTTGGTTATTTTCTTAATGTGGGGAATAATGGTAGCAGTATCAGCAACAATAAGTAAAAGAGTTAAATACGTTGGGGCATAATCACAAGAGGTTGTAAAAGAAGAAAAAATCATTGAATATAAAAATATCGGTGGTAAAATAACAAATAGGAATTTATGGTTCTTTCGTATTTAAGGTAGTAAGGAATGACAATTATCATAACAGCTCAGCCCTTGGAAGTAACCGTATCATTGCGAGGAGCCGCAAGCGACGAAGCAATCTTAAGATAGATTGCTTCGCCCCTAAAGGGGCTCGCAATGACACCGATGAATACTTCTGAAAAAGTATAACGCGCGGGTGGCGGAATGGCAGACGCGACAGTTTGAGGGGCTGTTGGTCGCAAGACTATGAGGGTTCAACTCCCTCCTCGCGCATAATTAAATAAAAAAACCCTACCGATTATCGGTAGGGTTTTTTTATTTGGCGGGGCCGACGAGATTTGAACTCGCGATCTTCTCCGTGACAGGGAGACGCCATGAACCAGGCTAGGCCACGGCCCCAATAACATAGAAACTAGATTATAGTGTAAAACAATGATACTTGCAATAAATATTTTGGTAGGCGGTAGAGGACTCGAACCCCTGACCTTCTCCGTGTAAGGGAGACGTTCTAACCAACTGAACTAACCGCCCAACTTTTTACAACCGCCCGATTATTAACCCGTCGCTAATTTTCCTAAAAGCCCGAGAGTAAAGGCCATCACAAATAAAGCTACTGTTTCAGTAATACCTAAAATCACGATATAATTCCCAAATCCTTTGCCAGTTTCCCCCATAGCATCGCAGGCGCAAGCCGCGCATTTTCCCTGCCAAAGAGCGGAAAGGCCTATGGCTAAACCAGCAAACGCGCCTATTCCCCAAAGATATTGCCCCTTAGAAGCAATCTCAAACATCTTATTCATTACAATCATCCCATAAACCGTCTGAGTTAAAGGAGCGCCTACAAAAGCCACTAACATAAAAGAAGCGGGCTTATTCTGGGAAAAATTTTTCTTCCACGCCCCAATCGCGGCCATTCCGGCAATACCCGCGCCCCAACCCGAGCCTACTGCTGAAAAAGCCATAACCATAATCGCGCCCAAATCCTTAAACTGCGTTAAAACCCCCGTCTCCATATCATCCTCCTTAGAGCTTAAAACTTAAAATATTTTTCTCCTTAAATACAAATTATTCTTTGAACGGTTTATAAGCAACCCCACTCCATGTAACATTAGCATGCCCGGAAAACTCAAGGACATTAAGCCTGACTCCGTGCACCAAAACCGACATCGGACCTAATATTAAATTTAAGCTATGCCCAGCTATAATAATAAAACCGCTGGCTATTATTGCCAAAACACTCCCAGTTCCTACACTAAAAGCCATACTATTAAAAGTATCCGCGATAGCTACGCCGGCTAGCCCCACAGCAAAAAGACGAACATAAGAAACCACGTCAGTAAAATTATTCATCAAGCTTAAAGCTAACGCGCCTAAGCCTTCACCCACAGCCTTTAAAATATTCTTCCGCGGATTAGTAAAGAATACAACCAAAATCATCCCGGCGATAAGAAGCCAAGTAGCGTAAAAAGGCAGACCTTGCGATAAAATAAGTAGCTTCGCGAAAAAGAATGCCGCCCAAAGTATAAGTACCCAGCCGATATCCGCTAAAGCCGTTAATGAAGGAAGTTTTAAAATTACCCTCCATGAATGAGCAATGCTTAAATGCAGCGCCCCCAGAAAAAAACAAAAAGCCTGAATATTTTTAGTATTATTTAGGCTGGGCATAAGCGGCTTAATTCCTGCTTTTACCAGCCATTCCTGACCAAAAAAAGAACCAGTCAATGCTCCCCATATAATAGCGCAAAAACTTAAAATATAAAAGAGAAAAAAAACTTTATTATTTGGGTATTTTTTACATAATTTTTTATGTGCCAGAAAAGTAATTAATAAATAGGTTGTGCCATATCCCGCGTCACCTATAAGAATCCCAAAAAATAAACTAAAAAATATAAGAAATAGCATACTTACATCTAATTCCCGGTATCCGGGAACTATTTCTAAGAGTTTAAAAACCGGAGTAATAATAGAAACCCATCCGGGATTGCGAATTAGGGTCGGCACTAGTTCATCTTCGCCGGGATCAGTAATAAAAAGCCCCCATCTCTCTTTCTTGGCAAGACTTACCAGCATTGTTTCACTGTCAAATGGAGCAAATCCGCATAAATAAGTAAGGGTTTTGGATTGCGCCATCCCTCCTAACGCCTCTTGAAACCCAAGTTCTTTTTCCAATGATTTCTTTATCTGAAAAAGGCTTGTCCGGTAACTAAAAAAACTCCTCAAATCATCATTAAGAGATTCTATAATACGCCAATCCTCGGCAATACGCCCTCGCATTTGTGATAGGCTCATCTTAGGTAAACCTATCTCCTTAAAGGCGCACTCAAATTTTTCACGCGAAAAAACAGCGCAATAGACAACATTGCCTTTAGTAAATATCTTACTTACCCGCGCGGCAAGAGGAAAATTCTTCATTTCTTTCGCCGGAACCTGAAACAACCTCAAATAAATATTTTTCTGAGCTAATTTCCGGACTTCATTAGGGTCAAAATCTCCCCATGGTCCCCACTCCTTAATTTCTGAATTTAACTGTTTAGAAAATTCCTGCAGATGATCAATCCTCTTCCAAGTATCAATAATATGCCTCGCGGCAGCCTTCCAATCAGTAACATCCTTACGACAAAGAGTTCCTTCGCGGCCAACGCTAAACTCTGCTTTCAAAATAACATCCAGCGCCTGATTAATCAAGGACAAATCATCCTGAATAAGATTAATATCTTTATTTTTGGGTAACTGGCTATGCTCTACATGCACAACACCAAGAGAGCGCAAAGACTTAAGAGCATCTTGCGCGTCTTTAGCCTGCGTAATCAACGCGATTTTTTTCATCCTTACAATCATACACCCGCCCCTTCAAGAACCCCTTCTTCTATCTTCCTTTTCGCTATTTTACTACGGCCTACAGCATTAGCCATCTGATCGCCAATATAAATTTTAATCAGGTGTATTGTTTTTTGCGCTTCCGGAATTTTTATTTTTTCAAAGAGATTTACCCTCTGCGTAGTAATACGCAATTCGTATTTTAGAATCCCAATCCCTTCTTCTAGCGCCTCAACTTCTTTTCGCGAAGAAACAACCTGCCTTAATGCTTCAATAGCAAAATCCACCCAAGGGGCTGTTTCAAATAAATCGTATTCCGCCTCAAGAAAATCCACGCGTTCAAAAACCGGCAGTTCTATCCCGGCGATATTTTTTACTGTGGTTACAATATTCGAGGGAACAAGCCAACCCTTTAGATTTATCACCGGTTCAGCTAAAAGACCTCCCCAGACCAATACCGCTTCTTTTTTCTTATTAAGAATGTGTTTTTTTTCGGAAAGCAACGTTACCTGCCAAAGAATTTCCATTTGTAACTGCTGTTTTTTAAGCTGCAAAGTGGGCAAGTATCTCTCATATTGCCTTAGGCAGTCGCGCTGTCTTTTTAATTCCCCTTTAGTTAGTTTTACCTGTCCCATTCTTAGCGTAAAGCGTAGAGCGTGGGACTATTGCGAAATACATTAAAATCGTCATACCGGCGAAAGCCGGTATCCATAAGCCTATTGAAATCAAAGAGTTCTGGATTCCGGCTTTCGCCGGAATGACGAAAAATGGCATTTCGCAACAGTCCCAGCGTATAGCGTAGAGCGTATAGCGGGTAGCGCTTAGTTCACCACGTCCTATGCGCTCTACGCTCATCTTACTATCCGCTTAATTTTTCGGCCAATACTTTTCAATTATATCTTTCTTAATTCCCGTCTCTTCGGGGCTAAAACACTCTGCCAGAATTTCCCAGCCTTGATCCAGCGCTTTCTCAAGCGGGATATTCACTTTCAAAGACATCATTTTAGCCTCAAAAAGCTTACCGTAACAAAGTAATTTCTTGTCCCAAACGCTCATCTGAAAACCCATTGCCTGTTTTTCCAGCGTCTCGCGATAACTGGCAAACAACTGAATCATAGTATTCATAATAGCGCGATGATCATCGCGGGTATTTCCATTTACCTGCTGTTTTAAACGGCTTAAAGAACCAAACGGCTCAATCACGCCATTTTTCAAATAAAATTGTCCTTCAGTAATATAACCGGTATTATCCGGCACAGGATGGGTAACATCATCTCCGGGCATAGTAGTCGCGGATAAAATTGTAATGGACCCTGCGCCTTGAAAATCTACCGCTTTTTCGTAACGGCTGGCTAATTGGCTGTAAAGATCTCCGGGGTAACCGCGATTTGAAGGGACCTGTTCCATAGTAATAGAAATCTCCTTCAAGGCGTCGCAAAAATTAGTCATATCTGTCAATAACACTAAGACACGTTTACCCCCAAGCGCAAATTGCTCGGCAACTGCCAGGCTTATGTCAGGCACGAGTAAACATTCAACAACAGGGTCAGAGGCGGTATGAATAAACAAAACAGAACGCGAAAGGGCTCCATGCTCTTCAAGTGTATCCCTAAAAAAAAGATAATCATCATATTTCAGGCCTATGCCGCCTAAAATAATAATATCAACCTTTGCCTGAATCGCGAGGCGCGCCATAAGTTCATTATAAGGTTCACCGGCGATTGAAAAAATCGGCAGTTTCTGCGATTCAACAAGTGAATTGAAAACGTCTATCATCGGCAATCCGGTATGAATCATTTTGCGCGGAATTATTCTTTTGGCAGGATTAACTGAAGGAACCGCGATATCAATCATATTGTCAAAAAGTTCCGGACCCTTATCTAAAGGAAGGCCGCTCCCGTTAAAGATGCGGCCCAGGAGATTTTCTCCGCTTGAAGTACGCATCGAATGCCCTAAAAACCTTACCTTGTCTCCAGTGGAAACCCCCTTACTGCCTGCAAAAATTTGCAAAGATACTTTTTTTCCGTCAATACGAATAACCTGCGCTAATGATATACCTCTCCTGAATACAACCTGCGCAATCTCCGAGTATCCTATACCCGTAGCTTCAACCGTAATAACATCTCCCGCGATATGAATAATATTAGTATAAGTCTTCTGCATTTATCTTTTCCCGGTATCCTTTACTTAACAGGATGTAACAATAATAATATTTCATTTTCAGCCTTTTTAAACTCTTCGCTATTCCAGGCGCAAGAATTCCAGCCACGAAAAAACTGCCGCAACGCCTGAAAAAAATGCAGCGCCTCTTCTTTACCCGCGAAAGAAAAATCAATTTCTAAAATATTGTATATAAAATTAAAAACATATTTCTGCCGTTCTTCCGTAGTGGCCTCATCCACTATATCAAAGGCGTCCTGCTGTAAATAAACAAAATCAAAAAACTCACCCTTAAGATAATTGTTGTAATCGGCAAGCGATATACCTTCTTCACCGATAACCTTCATCATCTGCGCTACCTCGTGGCTTTTGCGCAGTATTTCATGGCCCCTCTCCTCCTGCTTTTCGTCAATGAAACTCTTATATTTACTCCAGCTAATAAGCGGGTCTATCGCCGGATACCTTCTGGCATCGGAACGTTCGCGCGATAAACCATGAAAAGCGCCTACGACTTTTAACGTTGCCTGCGTTACCGGTTCTTCAAAATTTCCGCCAGCGGGGCTTATTGCCCCGCCTATTGTAATCGAGCCGATACTGCCGTCATATAATCTCACCACGCCCGAACGCTCATAAAATGACGCGATACGCGATTCCAAATAAGCGGGAAACGCTTCTTCTCCAGGAATTTCCTCGAGCCTGCCGGACATCTCGCGCATTGCCTGCGCCCATCTAGACGTAGAATCTGCCAAAAGCAAAACACTTAATCCCATCTGCCGGTAATATTCGGCAATAGTTACCGCGGTATAAACACTTGATTCCCTTGCCGCTACAGGCATGGAACTTGTGTTGCAAATAATTACTGTGCGGTCAATCAATGGCCTATTTGTGCGCGGGTCAATTAATTCCGGAAAAGTCTTTAATGTCTCAACGACCTCGCCTGCCCTCTCCCCGCAAGCAGCAATGATTACCACGTCCACCTGCGCGTGCCTTGAGGTTAATTGCTGCAAAACAGTTTTTCCCGCGCCAAATGGCCCAGGAACGCAGTATGTGCCGCCAAGAGCAACGGGAAAAAGAGAATCTATAAGCCGCATCTTGGTTACCAATGGCTGGAATGGTTTTAATTTTTCCGAATATGCCTGGATAGGAATTTTTACCGGCCAGATTTGAGACATAAAAACATCACTTTCATTTCCGTCTTGATTCTTAATACGGGCAACAGGTTGTTTCAAAGTATATTTTCCGGCGCTGCTTATCTTTATTATCTCTGAAATACCCTGTGGCGCGAATGGCGTCATTATATAATGCCTGAATATTTTCTCCGGAACAAAACCGATTCTTTCTCCCGGCCGGATTTTATCTCCTGTCTTAACTAAAGGATTAAATTCCCATTCTTTATCTTCCGCGAGAGCATTTAAATAAACCCCTCTTTTCAAAAAGAAACCGCATTTTTCAGCTAACTGCGGAAGTGGATTTTGCAAGCCATCAAAAATCTGGCCCAGGAGCCCCGGTCCAAGCTCAACAGAAAGAAGCTCTTCAGTAAACTCCACTTCATCCCCAACCCTTAGCCCTGTCGTGCTCTCAAAAACCTGCATTTCCACGGTATTAGCGCGTACGCGAATTACCTCTGCCTTAAGACGCTCTTCACCATGAAGTATATACGCAACCTCATTCTGAATAACAAAGGCGTCAAAACTCGCGGTAACCATATTACTGTTTATCTTTGTAATAAAACCTTTTCTCTTTTCAGCCATATTATCCTATTCATAAATTACCCTGTCCGCCTACGAAGCGGTCAAAGTAGATTCTAAAAGAAGTTCTTTGTCCGCGGTATGGATTCTTTTCCAGCGTTCAAGAATCCCCATTTTCAAGGCATAGACAATCAAAAAATCCAGATCAAAATAATGCCCGATAGCCAATTCATCCAAAAAATTCCATCTTTGACGGTCAAGAAACATTTCCCCTCCAAGCACAGAAGGGTTTCTATGCGCCGCGATAGCAATATGATATATTGACGCGGAAGCGTAACCTTCAGAACGCAGATATTTAGCGGGATCAACTTTTTTATAAACTGCCCTAACCTTAACTAATTCATTCCTAAGAGCGATATCAAAATCTATCCATTTTCTTATCAAATAGTTTTCTGTCGAAGATGGCTCAAGTAAAGAAACGCCTTGTAGTGTTTGCATATCTTTTTGCGAAATAAGCTCAGCGCATCTTATTAAAAAACTTTCAAAAGAAAACGGCGGCTGTGCTTCAAAATGAAGCATAGGCAGGCTTGAAATAAGATATTCGTAATATTTAGGCATGTTAAATCTTCACAAAACAAGTTTAAGATTTCTCCCTTCGATCGAAATGACAGTCTGAGATGTTAGCGGTTTTCCATTCGATCGAAATGACAGTCTGGGGGTAACATTAACGCATATCATAAAGTTAAACCTTGTCATTTCGAGGAGTGAAACGACGAGAAATCTGAGCGCATTAAATCTCAACGAAAAATCGCTGTAATCTTTTTAAAATCACTGTAATCAACAGCCCTGAACGTATTTTGTGAAGGGCTGTAAAATTTCTCTTAACCTTGGCTTTAAAAATGTGCCGATATACTCAGCAAGCCCATTATCGCTAAAATCAAATTGCGATTTTCCCGCGTCAAAACTAATGATAAAACCTCCATGAATAACCTCTGAGGGTTTTAAAATTATTTCTTTTTTTACTTCTTCTTTTAATTTTACCAAAAAATCCGCTTCCAAGGCATACAGGTCATCTTTATTTAAAACGATAGTTATCTCTGATTTTTCCTGCTTACAGGTATTCTGGATAATATTGGTTAAAATCTTAAACATATTTTCCGCGCTAAGGCTTGCATGCGCCTCCTTTTCAATCAGCAAAATTAGCATCGCGTTTATTTTTTCCCTTAATTCTAATAAAAGGTCGCGGCCAGCCTGGGTAATGAGCGTTTTCTCTCTTTCCCGCATCTTTGAAATTTTCTCTTGGGCATCAAGTTGCATCCTTTGCGCCTCAAGCCTTGCCTTTTCTATAATTTCTTCTGCTTTTTGCCTTGCCTTAAACTCAATTTCTTTGGCTTTTTCTTCAGCTGCCTGCACACCCTCCTGATTTATTTTTTCAATTAATGCCTGGATATTCTCTGCCATATAAATCTCCTTGCCTAATCTTAGTTGGGACCGTTACGAAATGCCCTTTTTCGTCATCCTGAGCGAAGCGAAGGATCTTATCATCGTCGAGATTCTTCGGTCTTCGACCTCAGAATGACGCAAAGTTTGGCATTTTGCAACAGTCCTTAGCTGCCAAGTTTATCTTTTTTGCTGCTTCAAGATGATTCTGTGCTTCTAATATTGGACGGCCAATAACTAAAAAATTGCTTCCGGCTTTAATTGCCTCCTCCACCGTCATAACCCTTTTTTGATCGCCAACAACTGCTGTCTTTGGCCTTATCCCGGGAGTTACAATCACAAAGTCTTTCTTTATTTTCCGCCTCAACAATGCCGCTTCTTGGGCTGAACAAACCACCCCGTCTAATCCGCAATCAAGGCCCATTTTAGCTAATATCAGAACATCGCTTGAAGCAGCATCCTTACTCGTCAAAACTGTTACACCGATTAACAAAGGGCGTTTTATTTTTAATTTATCCGCTTCATCTTGCGCCGCTTCAAGCGCGCTTTTAAGCATTTCTGCGTCACCTAAGATATGCAAGGTAAGCATTTCAACCCCCATCCGCACTGCCTGACGAACAGCATTAACAGTAGTATTTGGTATATCAAAAAATTTTAAATCCAAAAAAACTTCTCCACCAATTTTGTGAATATATTTAATGATTTTTACTCCACAAGAAATAAAAAGATGGATCCCAACTTTAAAGATTTTAATTTCAGGATAAAGCTTATTAACAAAATATTTTGCCTTATCAAAATTATCCACATCTAAGGCAAGAATTATTTTCGATGTTCTGTTTTTGATGCTCTGTTTCCGTTTCATAATTTTAAACCGCCGATAAAAGTTTTTATATCTTTAATTTTATTCTCGCGCAAATATTTTTTTATACCTTCAATAATCTCTATGCTTACCCTAGGATTAACAAAATTGGCTGTGCCCACTGCAATCGCTGTAGCGCCGGCAAGAAAAAACTCTCTTGCGTCTTGCGTATCCATTATACCACCCATTCCAATAATAGGGATTTTTACTTTTTGATAAACCTCCCAAACCATTCTTAACGCGATTGGCTTAATTGCCGGGCCGCTTAAACCGCCGGTGATAACGGCAAGTTTTGGTCTCTTAGTTTCTGCATCTATACTCATTCCTATCAAGGTATTGATCAAGGAAACCGCATCGCTACCAGCTTTTTCTGCCGCCATGGCAATTTCTGTAATATCAGTAACATTGGGCGAAAGCTTAGTAATCAAAGTTTTTTTTGTAACCTTACGCACTGCTTTTACTAACGCATAAGTGGAACTAGAGTCCTGAGAAATGAGTGTGCCGGTATGTCGGTTTGCCGGTGTACCAATTAAACCGGCTAACTGGTTAACTGGTTCACTGGCTAACTGGTTCACCGGCTGACTGGCTAACCGGCTAACCACATTCGGGCAGGAAATATTTAACTCTATTGCCACTATGTCTTTTATTTTATCCAACTGCTTAGCCAGAGCGACAAACTCCCGGGGATCGCCTTCGGAAGCAATACTCACGATTACAGGAACCCCTATTTTCTTCAAAATAGGCAGTTTCTCTTTTATAAATACCTCTACCCCGGGATTTTCCAAACCAATAGAATTAAGCATTCCCGCGGGAGTTTCACAGGTTCTCGGAGGAGGATTGCCTTTTCTGGGGCTTAAAGTGATGGTTTTACTAACAATACCACCTATTTTTTTTAAATCAACAAACCCCTTAAATTCATCCGCGTAACCAAAAGTCCCCGAAGCAACAATCACCGGATTTTTTAACCTTAATTTACCTATATTAACGCAAAGAATTGGTTTCATTTTATACAATAAAAAATACTCGCCCAAGATGTAGAACGGTTAAAAACTTGGCTCAATACAGAGGATCTTATATTTCTTAAAATCCTTTAATCCCCCTTGAATAAAACTTAAGTTTGTCAGATACTTCATCTTACACCAAACGGGGAATTTACTCTTTGGCTCCATATCAAAGTTCCATTTTACATATTGATAAGCGAAATAAAACGCGAGCGAGAAAAACGCAAGTATGGTTATCTTAAACCAAAGCGGGGAAAAGAACAAACTTGAAATCAAGGACAGAATAAAAAGGAGCCCAAAAAGATGCATTAGATGAAAATTGCCTATATAAACAAACCCTCTAATAGGAAAAGGCAGTGTAAACGAAGGGCCGCCTTTTATAAACTGCAAAATAATCTCTAAGCCCCCATTCTTTTTCACATATTTATCAATTAAAGGCAGATGCGCCTGACCATAAGTAACCCAAACCTTGCGCAAAAGATTTATATCTGCCCTATGCATATGGTCAACCTTTGCCTTAGGCGCAAAATAAAATTTATAACCAGCCCTCCTGCATTCATAACTTAAATTCATATCTTCTCCGGTTGGCCGATCCCAAAACCGGACCCCAATTTCATCCATTGTTGACTTGCGGTAGGCGACATTACAAGTGCCAAAAAAATAACCTTTGTGCCCGCCGATATCTGTTGGCTTAGGATCTTTGGGAAAATCAGGATAATAACCTTCTTTAATAAACCCGTAACGCGGAGAAACCATATTAAAACGAAAATGCTGGCACCACGCCTCAACTAAATTATCAGGGTCAACCTTTAGAGTATAAACTTCTCCGCCCACTGCGGCAATTTTAGGATCAGCTTGAAAATGTTTTAACATTTCAGTAATCCATTCCCTATTTGGCGCGCAATCAGCATCGGTAAAAAATAAATACTCTCCTTTTACTACTTCTAAGGCTTTATTGCGGGCAAAACCAGGAGAGGGACAATTAGGTACTTCCACCAATTTAATAAAAGGATACTTAGCTTGCCAATTTTTAATAATTTCTCCTGTTTTATCTGTTGAGCCACCATCGGCAATTACCCATTCCCAACAATCGCGCGGATAATCCACATTGAGCAAATATTCAAATGTTTTTTCAATTGTGCGTTCAAAATTCCTTACCGGAATAATGATTGAAACAAACGGGTTTTGAGACATTTTAACCTCCATTGTTAAATGACAAATACCAAAACTTTTGTTTTGTCATTTGTTAATCGTACTACTCCCATATTATCTCATCCGCGTCAAACACAGGCCCTTCTTTACAGACCCGTTTATACCCCTGCTTAGTTTCCACTACGCAACCTAAACAAGCGCCGATACCACAAGCCATATGTTCTTCTAAAGAGATTTGCGCCGGGATATTGTATTCTTTGGAAATCCGGCTGATTTCCTTTAACATAGGCCGGGGACCACAGGAATAAATCGTCGTGCGTTGTGCGTCGTGCGTCGCGCGTAAAATATTCCCTAACAAATCCATAACCCTGCCTTTAAAGCCTCTTGAGCCGTCGTCTGTAGCTATTTTAACATCACAACCTATTTTTTCAAACTCTTTTTTACAAAAAACCTCATTTTCTGTTTTAGCTCCAATTAAAACAAGCGGATAGCGGATAGCGGATAGCGGATAGTCTTGTTTAAGTTTTTCTGCCAGAAAAAATAGCGGCGCGACGCCTATGCCGCCTGCGACTAAAATAGCGGATAGTGGATAATGAGTAGTAGATAGATTAAAACTATTTCCTAAGGGACCTATTATATCCAGTAATTCACCCGGCTTTTTCTCAGATAAAAGCTTGGTGCCCTTGCCTATAACTCTGTAAAGAATTTCTATTGCGGCGTACCGGCTGACTGGCTTACCGGCTTCAGCCAAAGGCTGATCCGCCTCCGGCGGAAACTGGCTAACAACATTATGAATACTAAGAGGCCTTCTTAAAAATGGCTCAAATCCATCTGATATTTTAATTTCCACAAATTGCCCTGGATTCGCGTTTTTGGCTATCTGCGGACAGAGCAATAATATCTTATAACATTTTGGCGTAACCGCAATATTTTTAATTAGTTTTGCTTTTGTTTGAAAAATCATAGCGCCAGAAAATTACTTCTGGCAGCAAGGGCAAAAATAAGTGCCCCTGCCAGCCAAAGAGATTCTTTTTATTGGTGTTTTACATGCAAGACAAGGCTTACCTTTGCGATCATAAACCTTATGATACTTAACATAATCGCCAGGCGAACCTGATAATTGCAGGTATTGGTCTATGGAAGAACCTTTATATTTTATTGCCTCATTTAAAGTATCATTTATTTCTTTAAAAAGCGCTTCTTTTTCTATTTCGGAAAGCCCATTGGCAAGCCTTTCCGGATAAATCTTAGCCCTAAAAAGCGCCTCTGCCGCGTAAATATTACCTATTCCTGAAATAAATGCCTGGTCCATAAGAAGAGGTTTAATTTTAGTTTTTTTGGTAGCGAGCATCTCTTTAAACTTAAAAAAAGTTAAATCAAATGGCTCGGGACCTAATTCTTGAATAAACTTTTTTGACCGCCAATCATCCAATAATCTCAACTCGCCAAAAAGACGCAAATCATTAAAATCTAATATATTTCCATCAGATAATTTGAAACTTACCCTGCTTCGCTTCGCGTCTCCCGGATAAATAAGCTGACCAGTAAGCTTAAGATGTATAGTCAAAAACTTTTCAGGGGATAATTCAAAGATAAGAAGTTTCCCCTTCCTTAAGATATTTTTTATAGTCGCATTTTTTAGGCTCTTTATAAAATCTTCCTGACTTAGCTCTTTAATTACCCGGGAATTATGGACAATAACCTCAATAATTTTTTTGCCTAAAACCGCTTTTTCTAATTCTCTTCTTATAGTTTCAACTTCGGGTAATTCAGGCATATGTTCTTTATAACTCCTTTAACCGCGCGATCTCTTCAGACAAATTTTTTAGTCTTTCCTCTGTCTTTTCTAATTCTTTTTCTAATTTAGAATACTCTTCATTCAATTTATTGAATTCTTTTTTAGGAACCCACTCATTATTTTCTTCCTTTTTCTTAAATTCATCAACAGCCGCCTTGAGTTCCTTGACCTCGCTTAGGAGGCCTTCTGTTCTATGTTTTTGCGATTCAATTTTATCTGATTTTTCCTTAAGCTCTTTTTCTAATTCAAGAGTTTTTCCATCTGACTCCCGAACACGCTTATTTAAATCTACATTTTTAGTAAAGGCATCTTGCAGTTCTTTTTCTTTTGCCTTAAATTTATTTCTTAAATCAACACCCTCTTCTTTAAGCTTAGCTATAACTTCCGCGTCTTTTGCCGCCCAATCTTTCATTTTGGCTAACTCACCATCAAACTGACTGTCTCTGCTTTTTATCGCCCCCAATTCATCTTTTGTCTTAGCATAAGACAATTTTACTTTTTCTAATTCACTCTCTAAAGAAAGAATTCTCGCTTGAAGCCTCTGGGTATTTTGTTCTTTAGAAGGAGCCGCGCAAGGCATTCTTTTTTTTGATTCTTTTGCTCCGGGAAAAAACACGCCATAGATAACATATAAAATTAGAATGACTCCCGCGAATATAACTAACAATAAAACTACATCCAGTAATAACTTCATAAGATTTTCGGTTCTTTCGTAATTAATGTGAAGTAATAGTTATAAAGCATTGAAACATAAGGGAAAATAAAAAACATCAATTGTTAAAGAAAACTGATATAATTTATTTATAATAACAATCTGCAGGGACTATGGTATCTGGGCGGGTAAGCCCGCCCCTACGCGACGATCTACCGGGACTATGAACGACCCGTAGGGGCGGGCTTGCCCGCCCATATACTTACGCAAACTAAATCTATGCTTATTACCTTAAACACAAAAGAACCAAAATATCCGTTTTATCTACACGGTGGAATCCTCAAACTCCACTTTCCCCCAACTTATAAGATTATTCTTCAGTATAATCACCACTCCCAGAACCCCTTTTACGGAACGCGCGAAATCCAGGGCTTTTTGCAAATCTTGTTTTGAATTTACTCTATTAGCGGTAGCAGTGGCCACGGCATCTGCTAAGGTTGTACTTTTGGATATGATTACCACGCTATCCGCGCAGCCAAAACTTAATGAATGGCCAAGCGTGCCCGAAGAAGTACAAATACCAAGAGGCGTATCTTTAGGCTTTATTTTAACACAAATATTATTCCATAATTTCGACCTGCCGGCGTAAATTCCTACCTTACGCTTCCTGGTTATTTTCATAAATATATCTCCGCCATTTTCTACGATAACCTGCCGGCATCCTTTTTTTATTAAATCCGTGCCTAAAAATTCGGCAATTGCCCCCGCGACTGTAGCCATAGGCCCAACATTAGCTTTTTTTGCTTCCTCTGACATTTTTTTTATAATCTCGGGCGCATTAAGCTCAACCGGAATAGGCTTTAAGCTCACCAAGAATCGGGCATCTTTAATTATATAATTTTCTATTTGCCAACGATAATGTTTTATTCTCTCCTGGGCAAATTGTTTATCTATCGGCTTATCTGTAAAAATCTGCACGTCCGTTTCTCTAGCGATAATATGAGTTAAATAAAGATTCCTTGCTTTTGCCCAATCTCTGTAAAATCTTCTTTGGTATTTATCCGCCTTCATTTCGCGTCTCCATACGGATAACTAATTCCCACGCCCAAAAGATCATCCTTTAACTGTTTTAACCCTTTAAAAACAAAACCTTTTATGCCCAACCCCCTGGCGCTTTCCACAAGTTCCTGCCTATCATCGGTATAAAAAACATCCCCAGGCTGAACTCGAAGAATCTCAAGCGCTTTCTGGTAAATTAAATGGTCTGGTTTACTGATTCCCAATTCATAAGAAGTCACAATATTATGAAAAGAATCAAGGAGAGAAAATTTTTCTTTAATATATTCATGGTGCAAAATATTGATATTCGATAAAAGCATTACCTTATAATTATTTTTTAATTTACGCGCGAGATTATAAACTCCCAGATTTTTTTTACTGACAAAAAATATTTCATTCCAGATAGACACAAATTTTTCATAGCTTATCTTTAAATTAAGCATTTCTTTTATTTTCAAAAAGAACTGGCGTGAAGAAATTTTACCTTCTTCAAAAAGCGCGGTAATAGGCGAAGCAAAAAAAAGATCAAATATTTCAGGCGCGGTTTTATCCGTAAATTTAGATATTTTTCGCGCGGAAATCCGATGATCAAAGTCAATCAGAACATTGCCCAGATCAAATATAACCGCTTTTATACAGTTATTACTCAATTAATTCTCCTTCTTATTTTTCTTTCTAAACAAATCTAAAAATCTGTCCTCGTGTTCTTTATAGACATTCCACCTATCCAGTTCATTTTTTAATTCAGCTGCCTTTGAAGTATCAGTTTTTACCATTTCAAAAAGTTTCTCTATTTTATCTTTCACTGAAACAGGCAGTTTTGTAAGCTGGCTTAAAATTTTCTTAATTTTCTCTATCTCTTCCTCACCAATTGGATCAGGGCCTTCAACACCTATTTTTAGATAATCCAAAAGTTTATTGATCTCAGTGTCTATTGTATGTATTTGCTCGCTAAGCCCGGTAAAATCTATTTGTATATTTAATAACTTTGTTAAAACCCTAAGCACTGCCAGCGTTGCCCTGGGATTTTCTATCTGGATAGTATAAAACGGTATCTCTCCCAATAGGCAAAATCCCTTAAAACCATCTCTTTTAGCTATACCCAATATCAAACCATTCATTCCGCTGATTTGACCGCTAGACAAAATATTAAGATTTTGTTTCTTAAAATTATCCTTTAATTCTAAACAAGTAGTGGCAGCCCATACACGAGGTTCTTGCGTATGATCAATAGGCTGCGGCATAGAAGCAAAGCTTACGATCATTTCTACCTTAAAACCTTTGGCAACCTTAATAATCCTCTTGGAATATTCTTCCGCTTTAGCCAAATCCGGCTGGGCATTACTAATAAAAATAATTAAATCATGCGCGGGCTTTGTGTATTCGCCGCAATGATTAGCGCTCCCCCCGCGTCTTCTGATAGACTTTGCAGCAGGGTTTTTCCAATAATAAAATTTTCCGCAAGGAAGCTCCGGGATACTCAATACGCCATCATGAATAACGCTCCCAACTAAATAAAAGAATTCTTCCGGCGGAATAGACGCAAACTCTTCAGTTTTTAGTTTTTCTACTAAATAAGCGGCTGCCTTATATGCCACATCGCCCATTCCCGGCCAAACAACTATCAGCCAAGGATTTTTTAATCTCGGCCATTTAGAAATCTTTACACCGTCCATTTTATCACCTCGTATTTTATGCTGTATTAATTGAACTTGTAATTTTTCAAAAACTCTTCTAGAACCAGCGCGCCTTTATAAAGGTCATCTATCCTCACATACTCATCCGCTGTATGAGCACAACCATCTGAACCAAAACCCGTGGCAATTGCTGGTATATTCTTAGCTTGAAAAAAAGTGATTACAGTTGCGCCCTCAGAACCGCCAATTATAGGATTTACCTTAAAATTCTTCATTGCCTCCGAAAGAGAGCTGACCAAAGGATGTTTCTCATTTATATAATATGGCTCTTGCAGGTCACTTATCTCTAACTTATATTTTTTAGTATGCTTACCCGCAATCTCTTTTATAGCCTTGATTATATTGTTTGCCGACATTCCCGGTAAAAATCTAAAATCCAACTCAAACTCACACCAATCAGCCACAATATTAACCTTATCTCCACCTTTAATAGTGCCGACATTAACTGTAGGAGCCAAAAGATATTTATTTTTTATATAACAAAACTTATGCTTTTTTATATCCTGAATTATGTCCACCGCGATATCTATAGCATTTACCCCTCTTTCCGGATATGCCCCGTGGCTACGCTTACCCTTTAACTTTATCTTAAGATGAATAAGGCCTTTCTGCGTAATAATAATTTTAAAATCATCCGCGTCCAAAACAACAGCTAAATCCGGATTAAGAATACCACGTTCCAGCAAAGGAATCAACCCTAAAGATGAACCACTCTCCTCATCCGCGGTCGCGGCAAGGATCAAATTATAGCTCAAAATTATTTTATCATCAAGAATACTATTTATCGCCTCCATCGCGCAAGCAAGGTTACCCTTACAGTCAGTAGCGCCTAAACCATAAATTCTATTTTTTAGAATTTCTCCCGAAAAAGGTTTTATCTTCCAATTTTTCCCCGCGGGCACAGTATCTAAATGAGGAGTAAGCAAAAGCGTCTTATCAGTATTTTTCCTTTTTCCCCGCTGATCTATTAATTTCTGGCAAGATCCCGCTTTTGCGGGAAAATATACTACCACATTGGAACGCGATTTTTTAAATTCATAAATTTTTGTTTTTACTCCTAATTTATCAAGATATCTTTTTACAAAATCAGCAATGCGGAATTCGTCTCCGGGAGGATTTTGCGAATCTATCTTTATTAAATCCCTCATAAGTTTTATAAGCCGCTTTTTATTTACCATTTTTAGAAAATAAAATCTCCCCCTAGAAAACAAAGTTTAAGCTGACAGCAGCCGCTTCATTATCAAAGACACTGCCTTCAAGGTTAATCCAAAGTTTCTCTGCCAAAGGAATATCGAGGCCTAAAATTAGGCCAACACATTTTGTTTCATCTGATTTTATCCTGTCGCGCTCTTTATCTTCCCAATGAATGTAATCGCATCTAGACCAACGCGCGCCTAGATAAGGAACAAACTTTTTAAAATCGCGGGAAGCTAACGCGCAAAACTGCCAATCATCCAAAACTCCTTTATGCTTTACGTTATCTCTAAATTTAGAGTCCGGATGAATACTGATATGCTGAAAACCAAAAACCATTTTTACTTTTTCCTTATCATAAAATTTAAAGCGAAATCCGTATCCTCCGCCAAGAAACGCCTGATACTTAAGCTTATCGCCATTATCAGACTGCTGTTCTATGTTTCCGAAAGCGCCTTTTAAATCTATTGAAAACCAGTCAGAAACTCCGTATGAAACAAGCACAAGCTCTTGAAAACTACGCATCTTACCCGCTTCATGTTCCAAGTATCTTTTAAAAATAGAATGCTGCTGAAATCCGGCAAAAAATTGCTTTTCTAAAGGCATCTTTGTACCGTAAGAAGGAGCAGCGTAACAAGAATAACTCAAAGCGTAAAATGCAAATATCAAGAAAAAAAGTATTCTAGCGGATAGTGGATAGCGGATAGCGGATAGTTTATCACGCCCTCTACGCTGGGGCTGTTGTATAACTCCATTTTTTGTCATCCCCGCGAAAGCGGGGATCCAGAACGCTTTAAGGCTAATGAAGTTATGGATTCCCGCTTCCGCGGGAATGACATATTCTGTCCATTTTGTAACAGTCCCACGCTCTACGCTATACGCTCTACGCTCTACGCTCATTTTGCTATACGCTCGATGTTCTGATTTCATTCTCTTAAAGGGCATATTTCGCACTTTGCCTTCCTTTTAAGACAATAAACTTTACCTAATTTTACTAAAAGCGCGTGATATTCGTTAAACATTTTTACATTTTTCTTTAAATCTTTCATAAATAAATTTTGTATTTCATCATAACCGGCATTTTCTTTTATAAAATTATGCCTAAAAAGAACCCTTTTTGTATAGGCATCCACCACAAATACCGGCCTCTTTAAAGCGTAAAGCAATATAGAATCAGCAGTCTCCGGACCGATCCCTTTCACAGAAAGCAGAAGTTCGCGCAATCGGGCAGTTTTAAGTAAAGATGGCTTCTTAAGAGAACCCTTCCAGGCATCAAAATAAAATTTCAAAAACTCTCTCAGGCGTTTTGCCTTAACATTATAATAACCTGCCGGCCTAATAAGGCGGGCGAGATCTTCTACAGGTATATTATAAAGCTTTTTTGGCTCTAATAAACTCTTTTTCCTAAGATTATCTATCGCCCTTTCCACATTTTGCCAGTTTGTATTCTGAGTAAGAATCGCCCCAATCATAACCTCAAAAGGGCTCTCTGCCGGCCACCATGCTTGCGGCCCGAAATGAGAATAGAGTTTTTTATAAATTAAGTAGAGATCTGAAACCATATCAGTATCTTGTTCAAAATTATTTTAATTCTAACGGATTATATCCGTAATACGCGAAAATAGCGTAAACTGTCCCTGCCACTGAACCAGTGGACTTACCTTTAGGAGTCCGCCAGCCATGGCCTGTATCCACATTATCCTGCGTAGCATAAGGAAGACATCCTTGGCCTTGGCCAGATGGAGAAGGGCTTGAGATAATCATATTGCTTAAATCCGACAGATATTCATCGGCTTTAAGGAAATAAAATTTTGCTTTCTCTTCTAAGCCCTTTTTCTGATAAAAATCACCCATTACCTTAAACGCCACAACCATCTGAGAGGTCCACTCTGAAGATACAACCCCGCCCCTGGCAATATTTTTTTGGGGAGCAAAATCGAAACCCTTGATCTTAACAGTTCTACCCTCTGGCCGAACATAAGAAACCTCTAAACCACAATTTTTTTGGGCAAAATCTAAAATATTATCCGGAGACATCCCTAGTTCTTCTAATCTTCGCGCTCCAATAGCGGCAATTGACCAGGCATAGGTATCAGTAGCGATAGTAGAATCTCCCTTGCCCCGCCTAACCGGGATATCCTGCCGGTCATACGCGTATTTAACTAACCAATTCAAAACCTTATCGGCCGCGTTTTGATATTCTAACCTCCCTGTAATTTCATAAAGCATATTAAAAAACGCGTACGCGTCAAGATTATGTTCCGTAGAATACCATACCACGTCCGGGCCGCCGCGCAGGCCGCCATCCTTATCCTGGTTTTGCAGCTCCATCGCCGCGCGAGCAATATCACGCGCAAGCGCAATGTATGTTTGATCATTACTGCTTTGAGTATACTGCATGATCGCGATGCCTACCCAAATATTAGGGCCGCTATGTAGAGTATATTCAGTAGGTTCCATATCGGTAACATAATAGGCATTGAAAAATCTTCCGTTTTGCCTCTTGGCTTTTTTATCAAAAAAATCTAATATTTTCCGGGCGCATTGGAAATCAGAAAATTTCGTATAAGCGATAACCGCTAAGGCCTGATCATAGGTAAAAGCCCAATTCGCGATATCGCTGTCACCCTCAAAACTCATTACCAAGCCGGTGCGCGGATTCTGATGCGCCCTAAGCCACTGATACATCTTATCAAAGTTCGTTTTTTCTAATTTTACCCTTATTTCGTCTAAACCAGAAAGCTCTTTAGCGGCAATATTTTCCTTTTGGTAAAGAGAGGCTAGTTGTCCCCGCAAAGACTCCTTGTCTTTTATCAGCTGGTCTATTATAGCGTTCAACCCTTCAGTCTTTTTTACTAAATCATGGTTTTGACTACTTTCTTTTTTCGCCTGAATGTCTTCTTTTTCTGCTTTTAATTTTTCTTCTTGGGCAGATTGTATGCGTTGCTCTAATTTTTTAATCTTTACCAGCAGGCTTTCCCTTCCTTTGCCAATTTCCTCTATTTTCTGTTTGGCGGCATCTGATTCCTGTTTAATCTTAACTAACTGCTCAACAAGAGCCTTATTCCCCTTAATTAATCTTGAATTTACGCGCCCATTAATCGCCAACCCAGCCCCTAATAAAATAATTATTAAAAAAACTACAGGCACAAATAATTTTCTCAAGTACGCGTAAAAAATAATCCTCCTGCTCTGGCTCCAATTAATCTGTTCATAATTTAAACCAATGAGATATTTATGACTTTGCAGAGCTAAACCGCTATCTTGTGACAGGCCTTGCTGGCCAGATAAACTTTTTACCCAGGCTACGCTCGCCTGCGCGTGGAGAGGCTCTTTACAAAACGGCAGCTCTATCTGTAAATCTATTTTTACGCGCCTGGTTTTTATCAATTCGGCTAACTCTGATTTTAAAATATTAACTGAAAGGCACATACCCCCTTTGCTTACATCATTAGTAAAGCCCTGCAGCCAATCCGAAAGATACGACTTTAAATCTAAAGAAACCAAACGAAATTGAACAGGAAAAACTGTCGACAAACGAACATATTTCCTGCGCTCATGCCCCCTTAAATCAGTTTTATTTATCATATTAACTAAATCCGCGCATATCCGTGTTTAACCTCTAACACAACCCTTTGCTTAATCTTTTTTGCCAGCCTTTCAAAAAACTTCTTAAATTCCGCGTATTCTTCTTTTGTGATTACTGTTTTCTTTTCTTTGGAGCTCTGCTTAAAATATATTTTCCGCGCCTTTTGAAGATAACTTGACGCGAATGTATACCATGGACTATCCTCAATAACGCTTTCAGGCATATATTTTATAACAAACCCTCGAGGAATTTCAATATCTAAAACTACCTCCCTACTGCCTAAAACACCAAAATCAATAGGGAAATTTCGCTTATCTTTTGCCACTACAGAAGTATCGAGACTGCATAATTGCGGCATAATTCTTAAATTGCCGGCAGTCGTAAAATACTCAGGGCCTTTGAATGAATAACTTAACGTTACCGGTAAATTCAAATTGTCCACATTTGTAGTTTTATAATCTATTAATCTGGCGCCTATAGATACATCCTGTATTTTTTTATTCAACATTTCCCGAACTAATTCTGGCTGGGTGTAAAGCAACCAATAACGCTGTCCCTGGTCATGCATGCCATGACTAAAAACTGTTTTTTGCGCGTCGATAGTCTCATCTTCATTTATTTTTATTTTTAAATCCTGTTTTAAAAGATTGTGCCCAGCTTGATACAAAGGCGTTTGATATATTTTATACCCATCGTCCTTAAATATAAGAACCCGGCGATTCTGGTCACCCGGCGGAAGATCGCCAAAAGAACAGGTTTCCGCGGTAGGGTCAAGAAAAACAATCTCATTCCTAAAATTTACCGCGGCAATACAGTGGTTAAAAAACACTGACGGGAAATCTTCGTTTAGATTATTACATTCCTTTGTGGGAATAAGCACGGGCCAGGCAGAAAATCCAGCCTCCCTTAACATAGTAACTAAAAATATTGCCTGATCTTTGCAATCACCGTATTTATACTTAAATATATCCTCCGCCTTATGCGGCTCGTAACCCGCATGGCCATATTCAACCGCCACATAACGAATTTTTTGAGCGCAGAAATTATATATTGCCCTAAGTTTAAATTCATCACTTATTTGATCCTTTATCAGTTGATTTACTTTCTCCTTTATCGCTTCATCTGGCTTTATTTTATCCTTGGCTAAATCCCACCACCAATTATAGATGTCTTGCCAATTGTTAAATGTAGAAATAAACAAGGTAGGGTTTACTTCAACCATGGGAGGCATTCCCGATTCAGGGATTATTTGAGGCAAATCCTTAAACTGCCAACGATAAATTAAATTCGGTTCTTTTATTTCTATTTGGGCTTTAAGATTCGCGCCGAAATTATTATATTTTTCATTTACAATTTTTATGTTTAAAGGCTTTTCTTTGGGAGTAATTACAGTAAAATTAGCGGCAACAATCGGTTCAGATGACTCTAAAGGATAATCTATTACAAAATCTTTTTTATTAAGCAATTGATTTCGATAAATTTTTACCTTGTACTCTATTGCCGCTCCTTCAACAATTTCAGGAAAAGAGATTATGTAAACGCGTACATTGCTATAAAGCGGAAAATTCATATATTTGGAAACATCTCTTATGTGGCGGGTACCTACATCCGCGATCGTGCCGTCAGGTTTTATGGTTCTGGCATATTCTAACTCTACTTTTTCAAAAGTAGAATCGTAAGAAATCTTGGCCTCGGAAAAATCCTCTTTTCCCCTTTCATTTAAAATCTTGATCAAATAATGCGATGAAGAAACCTGCGTTCCTTGAACCGTTATTTCAATCTCTTCATCACAAGACAAGATTAAAGCTCCTGCCTGCGGATACTGTTCACTGCCCGGGGCTTGAGTTAAAATCTTATCTATTTTCGCGTCTAAATCCTTTATATGAAGCACGCCGGTCTGTTTCTCAATAAGCCCAACACGCTCTTGCGCTTTAAGTAGAAAATTACCGCCCAGAGCGGTAATTTTTTTATAATTTTCTACCGCCTTATCAAACAGATTCAATTTCTCACAGGTTAATCCATAATAATACAGATACTCATCGTCAGAAAAAATAGGCTCTTTACCAAAGACTTCCAAGGCATCGGTAAAATCGCCCGATCGAAAATACGAAATACCCAAAAATTTCTTCGCGTCCAAAACATCGGATTTTTTAAACGATTCTTGAGCGGCTCTAAATTCTCCCCGACTAAAATACAACCGGCCTAATTCAAAATATAACTTACCTGAATTTCCCCCTTGAGAAATTAATCTTTCGTATTCTTTTATTGCCTTTTGGTAACAGATACCACCCTGCCTGGTAAAATCTCTCGCCAGGTCTGAATCATGATTCTTTCCACAACCAATTAAGAAATAAGAAAAGACGAAAAAAATAATAAATCTAAAAAATAGCTTTTTCATCTGAAAATCTCCGCAACTAATTTAGAAATTATCTTATAATTTCTGTTTTGGGCGAGCAAGCTCGCCCCTACGAGAACCATTACTTAATTCCTACGTGTTTTGCCGCGTAGGGGTAGGCTTGCCCACCCTTTTTCACTTAAAAATCTCCGAGACTCGTTCAAAATTAATGAGTTAAAACAACACGATTTTCATTCTTATTGGTATCCCGTCAAGGCGGGGCATAAAAGTTTCACTTTCCAGAAGCTCCTTCTAGCAGGTAGTTATACTTTTCTATAAAATACTTAGTCAGCATTCCTCTTTTTCCTTTCGCGATTTTATAATTCTCTACCGTTACTAACGGCATAACACCCATCAAAGAATTAGTTAAAAATGCCTCGTCCGCGTTATATAAATCTTGCAGGTTAAATTTTCCTTCAGTTATTTTTACTTTTTCCTCCTGGGCAAAATCAAATATAACCTTCCGGGTAACACCGTTTAAACAGCCGCAATCTAAAGAAGGAGTAAATATTGTTTTATTTTTTACGAAAAATATATTGCTTCTGGTCCCTTCAGCAATACAACCACTTGAATTAAAAAGAAGCGCTTCATCAAACCCGCCGGCCAGCGCTTCCTGAAAGGCCAATTCTAACATAAGGCGGCTTGTAGTTTTTACTCGAGAAACCAAAAAATCCCTATTTTGCGTAAAACTAGAAACTTTCACCTTAAAACCTTTTTTATATTTTTGCTCCGGATAAACTTCATATTTCTTAGCCAAAATAGCAATTTCCGTGCTTAGCTTGCTTTTCCATAATATTAATTTTACAAGAGCTTCTTTAGAGGCGTTTGTTAAAACAACCTTTCTGATTATTTCTTTTAATTTTACCGTTGAATAAGTTAATTTTAGATTAATTAATACGCAAGAATTTTTTAATCTCTTTAAGTGTTGATCTAAATAGATTATTTTTCCATTACACGAACGCATCGTTTCAAACAAGCCCCAGCCATACAAAAATCCCGGAGACACCACCGGAATTTTAGCATCTTTAACATCTAAGAATTCTCCGTTAAAAAAAACAGTTTCTCTCATTTTTAAATTTTGCATTGTAATTTTTAATTTTTCCCTAATACCGCATCCATCATTGCCCTTGCCTTAACCATGGTTTCTTCATATTCATCTTCCGGCTCTGAATCAGCCACAATCCCGGCGCCTACGCCAAAATAAACCTGAGCCTTTTTCTTTAATATAGTGCGGATCAAAATGTTAAAATCCATATTCCCGCAGAAACTCAAATACCCCAAAGAACCTGTATAAATAGAACGCCTGGTTGGCTCAATCTCCTCAATAATCTCCATAGCGCGTATCTTAGGGCAACCGGTAATTGATCCGCCGGGAAAACACGCGGATAATAAATCAACTCTGTCTTTATTTTTGTATAACTTACCCTTAACAGTAGCCGTAGTTTGATAAACTGTCTTATATTCTTCAAGCTCCCTTAAGGGCGAAACTAAAATTGAATTGTAATCGCAAACCCTGCCTAAATCATTTCTCTCTAAATCTATAATCATCATAAGCTCTGCCTTATCTTTCGAGCTGTTTAAAAGCTGTTTTCTAAAACGCCTGTCATCTAATTTATTTTCCCCGCGCGGCCGCGTGCCTTTCATCGGCCGCGTAATTACTCTGTCGTGCTCCAGCTTCAGGAATCTTTCCGGAGAAGAACTCAAAATCTGAAAATCACCCGCGTCAAAATAAGCGCTAAAATGCGACGGGCTTAAGCTTCGCAGGCGCTTATAAACTTCAATACTGCTCAAATTCGTCCGACCTTTAAATCTCTGGGAAATATTGACCTGATAGATGTCACCAGCCTTTATATATTCCTTAGCTTTCTTTATTTTGGATACATACTCCTGCCTTGTAAAATTAGGCCTCAACCGCGTAATCATGCCCGGAGATTCTCTCCTTATATCAATTTTATTATCAGGCCTAATCTGTGAAAGCAAGGTCTCTATTTTTCTTAAATTGCGCTCACAAAGGGCCTTTTGTAATTGGCAGGATCTTTCAGGAAATCCAATCGCAAAAATATGAAAAATCTTTTTTAAATTATCAATGATAACCGTAGTGTTATAAAAACCGAAAAAACAGTCCGGAATATTTAAATCATCTTTGGTTTTCTTTCTAAGCTTTTCCTCCAAAAGAAAACCTAAATCATAACCAAGATACCCCACAGCCCCGCCAATAAAAGGAAAAGGCGCTTTGGACGGACTAAATTTGTATTTCTCTAAAAATTCTCTTAACTTCTCAAAAGGTTTCGAACCTTTTGTTTTTAAAATATAAAAAGGATCTGTTCCTAAAAAAGAATACCTGCCTGTGGATTTTGAATTTAAACTACTATCTAAGAAAAAACAGTTTCTTGTATCTTTAAGGGCTTCAAAAATCCAAAAAGGATCTACTTTTAATTTATATGATTTAGAGGTGTAGTATGCTGTCATTTAGAAATAAGGCTTAGGCTTAGCCTATCTCGTAACTATATACGCCGGAACCAACCTCTCCGGATGATAAGAGAGTTTTACTTTTTTAAGATTCTCTAACCCTGAATCATCCATAATATTTATGTACCTGTAACCCTTTAATTCAGAACAAAATTCGCGAAAAATAAACTGCGCCAAACCCTTAATGGCCAGATTAGTTACCTCATATAATACGCAAAATGTATCAGAATTTAATTTAAACCCAAAAGTAAACCCTGCTAAAGACGCGCTCTTAAGCGGCTCTAAATTACTTTCAACCAAACTCATCTCTGGCAAAATTCTAACTACTCTTCCAACAAGGCCTAAATCCTTATAAGCGCCTAAAACATTCTCAAGACAAGTATAACTATCCTCAAGCATTCCCTGATAAATTAAATCTTTATTTTGTGATTTTCGCTCACCTTTCCAGGCATCATATAATTTCAGGCATTCATCCTTATACTTTGAAGAAAATGGCAGATATTCAAATTTATAGCGCTTAACAAAATAATTAAACCCCGCGCGTTTAGATTTGAATCTATTTCCTTTTAAATTCTCTAAACTCTGCCTTTCGCAAACATAATCACTTGATTTAACCCTACAAACAAACCCTAACTTTTCATAAAAAACCTTGTCTTTAGCTTCTACGTTTTCTATGCGCGATATTTCCTTATTTTTATTAAACTTATCTAAAATCTTAAAAACTCCCCTAACAATCCCTGGATTTATTTTTTCTGTCAGCGGCGATAAATATAAAAAACAACCGAATTTATCTCTAAAAAATACGCAAAGACTTCCCTTGAGAATTAACCACTCAATATCAAAAAGCCCTTTCCAGATATAAATATTCTCAAAGGCATAAGGGGATAACTCATGGCAGCCTAAAGCCATATATTTATCGAATACCGTTTTATCTTTAACAGATAACTTATTGAATCTCATCTGCGCGGTTAAAAATTTCTAAAACAATTCAACAACCTCTGAAACTTCTTCATAAGCCTGCAGAATCTGGGGATTTTCCTTTAAGAGTTTTATTTGCGCGGGCGAATCAAAAAACGCGGTTAAGTATCCTACATATTCCTTAAATTCTTTAGTATTTAATCTTTCTTTTATATACTGACAATTAAGATCTACGGTTAAGATAACCTTTTTCCCTCTTAAATTAATAAGAAAAGGGTACAACTGACACTCAAACGGCCTTTTCATATAAATTTTACATTTATTATCCTCGAGGCCTAGAAAAGGGCAGATAAATCCTGCCTCCGTGTCCTTATTGGAAGAGCTCGCCACAGGTGAAATTCTTTTACCTAATGTAAGATAAACTTTCGATATATCCGTATCAATTAAATCCTGAATCTCTTCATCTAAAAGACAAGGCGCCCAAACAGAATCCTGCTCTTTGAACCTGCAGCAACCCTGGCATTTCAAACAAACCTCACTCGGCACGAATTGCTTAATTAATATTCTCAACTGTTTCATTTAACAACGCTCCCTGGTTTCATCTTTTTTTCCGGGCTTATAATCACCAGTCCTGTTTCATCCGAAACAGCCAGAAGCATCCCATAGCTTTCTACGCCCCGTAATACTACCGGCTCTAAATTATCCACCACCACAACCTGCTTACCAACCAAGTCTTCCTTTTTATAAAAATTCCTTATCCCAGCCACAACCTGCTTGGTTTTATCTCCAAAATCCAACACAACTACGTATAATCTATCCGCGTTAGGATGATCAGTAACATCTTTAATTTCAGCAATTCTTAACTCCATTTTTTTAAAATCTTCTATGGTAATCATAAAAACCTCCTGATACAATCTTTCAGGTATAAAACTTAGTGAATTAAACTGAATTGGCCGATAACGAGTAACGAACGGGGGATAATCAAGCGAAGCGGATATATTTATTTACAAAGAAGCGGAGCAGGAAAAACCTGCCCCGCTTTCTTGTAAGTGGAAGTTTTATTTTTCTTTTTGATGGTTAACTTCTTCTGGTTCTGCCTGCGCGGCTGCTTGACGCGCCTCTTCCGCCTGCTTTAACTCTAATTCTCTTTT
>CAKKQB010000012.1:0-7770 GCA_919901915.1 Omnitrophica bacterium GWA2_41_15 | reverse complement strand
CTTCTTTTTGTTTAGCCCGCTCTTCTTCTCTTTGCTGTTTTTCTAAATTGGCCTGTTCTTCTTTTTTGGCCTGTTCTTCTTTTTTGCGGTTAAGTTCTTCCTGTTTTACCTGCGCGGCTGCTTGACGCGCCTCTTCCGCCTGCTTTAACTCTAATTCTCTTTTTTGCGCTTTTTCCTGCGCTGCGATTTGCTTTTGTTTGGCTTGTTCTTCTTTTTGCTTAGCTTGCTCTTCTTTTTGTTTAGCCCGCTCTTCTTCTCTTTGCTGTTTTTCTAAATTGGCCTGCTCTTCTTTTTTGCGGTTAAGTTCTTCTTGCCGAACCTGTGCGGCTGCTTGACGCGCTTCTTCTGCTTGCTTTAACTCTAATTCTCTTTTTTGCGCTTTTTCTTGCGCCGCGATTTGCTTTTGTTTGGCTTGTTCTTCTTTTTGCCTAAGCTCTTCCTGTCTGCGAATAATTTCCTTTTCAATGACTGCTTTTTCTGACTTCTGAATATAATCCTTCATCTCTGGCTCTTTAGTTATTTGCAAAGCCTTGTTCCATACTTCCTTAGCTTTCTTTAATTTTTCCTGTTCAAACAAAAGATTTCCTTGCTCAAAATACTGACGAATTTTTAACTCTCTGTCCTGATTGCGCTTGGAAATCTCTTCTTCCTGTATCTTATCATCCGCCTTCTTAATATTCTTCTTAGCCTCTTCAATAATTTCCTTAAGGGTAAGCTTATAAGAAGACAAGGTTTTTCCAACAATCTCGGAACTAACCTCTGTCTTCTCTACTTGTTCCGAAGAAGTTACCTCTTTTTTAACCTGCGCGTTTCCCGGTTCCGCTTTTTCTTGGGCAAACAAGATGCCTCCCGAGAAAAAAAGTACGCCAAAAATTATACAAATGAAAACAAAAAACGCTCTTTGCTTTGTTAACATTTTTATCCTCCTTTTATTATTCATAATTTTTTTTCTGTCTGCCATGTCTGACAAACTATAGAAAAAACCCATATATATATAATTACGGAATTAATTTCATCAAGTATACCATTAAATGTTTAATTTAACAACTTCTATTTAAAATTAATTTTTGGAAAAATTACGCGAATTTCTTTTCGTCGCAACCATAATCTGCATAATCTATTTTTAATCTTCGTAATCAAGGGCTAAACGATTTTTGTGAAGCCCTTAAAATTCAAGAACCAATGGTTTAAGTACGGCCTCAGCTATATTTTTCTTCCACAAATTTTTTGCCTCTCCCAATTTCCCTTCCTTGAAACAAGCCAAAGCAAAATTATCGCGCTCCCTAAGCGCCTTTTGACACGCAAGACAACTCCTTACATATTCTTCCGCCTGCTGATATAAAGATGATCCAAGCAGATTAATTTTTTCATAATAATCTTTGGCTGGTTTAAATTTTTTCTCCTGATAATAAAGATTTGCCAAGCGCCGGTATCTATACAGTTTTTTTCTCACTGCGCTGTCAGGACGAGCCAATTCCGCGTTAACTAATTGCCAGGCCCATTTTTTAATATTTTCTTCCTCCACAATCTGTCTTATGCGTTCTATTTCTTCAGGAAGTTTCTCCTGAAAATCTACAGAAAAATGAAACCGCGAACGCCCGGATTCGTTTGTCGTATAATCCCCCACCGGAAATCCCCATTCTAAGCGCACTAATGCCTGATTGAAAAAATTACCCCTTATACCCGCGCCCACTCCTATAAGATTCGCTGAATATTTCTCTGCTGGCAAAGCGCCTCTTTTCCAACCATATCCATAATCAACAAAAACCAACGATGTAATTTGATCCTGCAAGGCATTTTCCGCGTAAGGCAGGCGCCAACTCGCGGGAATAAAAGTACTCCCCGGAATAAGCAACTCCGCGCTGCCTGTAGCCGCGTTATCCGCCGAAAAATCACCACTAGGATAGCCCCTTACGGAATCAATACCACCTAAACTAAATTGCTCCTGCGGCATTAATTTTGTTGAGGAAAACTGGCTGTCAAATTTAAAACTTGCCTGTAGGGTTAAAGGCAAAGATTTTTTATACTGCAACCCAAGGCCAAGTTTAGAAAAAGTTGGTTTCGCATGCCTAGATGCCAGAGGATTGCTGGCAGAACTTGCGCCAAAGGCGTTAATCCCCTGAGAAAATTCAGGAGAAATAGTAGTACTGGAGCCAAGGCCGCGTTGAATAAAATTACCCCGCGCGTGTATAACACGCAATCTATCTCGCGTAGAGGTATCGCTCTTCACCTTAGTAACTTTATCCTTAGCATCAAAGCCAAAAGAAACATCACCTCTATATTCATCTTTTTTATATAAGTCTTGGCGCAAAGAAAGGCTGATAGTCTTTGCCTCTGATTTGATTTCCTGCACCGTATATTCTTTTTTTGGTTCCGACTTACTATGGCTGTAACCATACGTAAAGGATGCGCCTTGACGGCTAACAGGTAAAGTATGATACAAGTAGGTTCCGTAAAAATCTTTTCCAAAAGTATTGCCTAAAACAAGGATATCATCAAAACCTAAAAAATTATTATGCCTTGCGCCTATCCCAATCCTTGACTTCCCGGTCGAAACAGCGCCTTCTTTATCATACGAAGAAGTTAAATGTATCGGAAAACTTGTCTCGGGAGTTAATATAACATTGGTTGTTCCGGGTTTTTTACCCGCGCGCAGCGCTGCTTTTACATTGCGATCCGGATTTTTATTCATCAGCTGAACACTCTTTGATATCTCATCGTAACGCAAAACCTTTCCCGGTTTAGGAATCCAATAATAAGATATTCTTTCTTTTTTAAAATATTTGTGTTTCTGGATATCTATCTCCCCCATCTTTGCCTCTACCACCCGCAACATTACAGTATCATTCTTCACTTCCTGCGGAGGCACAAATACCGCGGAAATTATACCCTGTCTTAAATATTCCCGCTCAATCTGTTTAGCCAAAACTTCTAATTGCGCGAGCGATACTTCCTTATTTTCATATTTTTGTATAAACGAAGTGAATATTCCAAGCGACACACTTTCGCAGCCAACCAAATTTATTTTCTTGATGAAAAACTTCTGCCCCTCTTTTACAGCCACGGGTTCTTCGGGTTTTATCAAAATGGGTTTTTTAGGCGGGGTTGTCAACTCTCTCTCTATTTCCTTCTTTTTCTCTTTATCAAAAATGTCTACTTCCCTGGTAGCCTTTTCCACGTCCGCGTAAGCATAAGGACGAAAAAGCGAAAAAACGAAAGCAAAAATTAAGAAAAAATACAGGCAGTAAATCTTATCTTTATTCATTTTTTTAATTTTTAGAGGCTACTGAAATAATCCAAAAATAGGCAACAATCAGAGATCGCTGATATAGTTTTTAGTAATTTTTCAGCGGCCTCTTTTATTTATAAAAATTACCGCTTTATTTCAATATTCTTTCACCGCGTAAAAATACTTATAATATTTTAAGTTCTAATCTCTTTTTTGTCAATAAATTTTTTTTCAGAACCAATTGCGATAAAATAACTTACGAGCAAATCCTCACCCCCCCCATAAGCGTTCATCGACATAAATAATAATAAAAGTTGATTTTTTCCCTATTTAAGGTATACTTTTATAAATCCAAGCCGTACAATAAAAATGAATACCAAAACGGCAAATAAGGAGGTGATTACTATGAAAATCGTAAAGTTATTATGCGTATTAGGGTTAGTCTTAGGAGCTTTTTCATTCGGCTTTGCTGAACAAACCAAACGCACAGCCAGCGTCGCAGAAACAAAAGGCGTAGTAGAGGTTAAAATAGGAAAAGGGAAATGGACACCTGCTAAAGTAGGAATGGAAT
This sequence comes from Omnitrophica bacterium GWA2_41_15, assembly GCA_919901915.1. Lineage (GTDB taxonomy): Bacteria > Omnitrophota > Gorgyraeia > Gygaellales > Profunditerraquicolaceae > CAKKQB01. The sequence goes on along the minus strand of CAKKQB010000012.1, from coordinate 3,970 downwards.
TGAATCAGGGAGACATCATAAGAACAAAAAAAGATTCCTGGGCGCTCGTTAATCTTGACGGAATGGCCGAAACCGCCACCGTAGAACTAAAACAAAATGGCCAGCTAAAAATGGCGGAATTACTGGAAAACAAGGACGAGCAGGCTCAAACAACGCTTTTAGATTTAGCGTTAGGCGAGATTTTAATCGAAGCAAAAAAACTGCATTCGGAAAAATCGAAATTTGAGGTCAAAACTCCCACTTCCATTGTAGGAGTAAGAGGCACCACATTTTCAGTTTCCGTAGAAGCTACGAATTAGGCAAACATCCAGCAGTAACTAATTAAATAACGCTTTGATTATTTTTACCACAGATAATCGCGGGTTTCATATCAATACCCGCGATTATCTGTGGTTTCTCATTTATAGTCATCCGCAAAAAAATATTTTTTAATCATAATAAAACTTGAAAATTAAAAAATCACTTTTATTCAACATAGGCTTGGCAGTTTTAAGCGCCACAGCAATCTTCCTCCTTTCCCAAACAACTTTTCTAAAACGCGCGGAGCTGACAAGCCGCGATATCCTATTTTATTTAAGAGGCAATATTCCTTTTAACCCCAATATTGTTATCGTAGAAATCACTGATGCTGACATATCTGGTATCGGCCGTTGGCCGTGGAAAAGATCCTGGCACGCGGCAATGGCGCGCGCGTTAAACAAACTAGGCGCAAAATCAATTTATTTTGATATCATATTTTCAGAATCCGCTTCAGAAGAAGATGATGCCCCTCTTGAAGAAGTAATGAGGCTTTCTAAAAATGTCTACCTTCCTTTTGTCTTTCAGGATAACGCCTATGATATAAAAACCGCGCTTTATCCCATAAAAAGATTCTCCTCCGTCGTAAAAGATACTGGTTCAATAAATATTCATCCTGATGTAGATGGAACCTTCAGGAAAATCCCTTTAACATTTCCCGCTAAAAAAGAAATATATCAGCACATTGCCTTAAAAATCGCCATGAATTACGCGGATTTAGAGATCAAAGAATTAAAACTAAATTACTTGCTCTTATCTAATAATAAAGAGCAATTTAAGATTCCTTTTACTGAAAAAAACACCATATTAATTAACTGGGTTGGAAAATGGAAATCAACCTTTAAACACTATAGTTTTCTTGATGTTTTAGCTGCTTATAACGATGTCCTGCAAAACAAAAAACCTGGGATAGATACCAACGTTTTCAAAAATAGTATTTGTTTAGTCGCGGCGACAGCCGTAGGGCTTTATGATATCCGGTCAGTCCCCGTCCAGCCGGAATATCCCGGCATAGGAATAATCGCAACTACTATAAGCAATATCTTAAATAGAGATTTTCTTATCCCCGCGCCTTCATGGGTAAGTATCCTGCTTCTTTACTTTCTAAGCCTGCTTCCGGCGCTTCTGATTTTCGGAGAGAAACCCTTACGAGAAACTATCTTTACATTTCTAATCTGCGGTATTTACCTTACAGCAAGTTTTATTATTTTTAAAAACGGCATCGTGCTACAATTAGCTACTCCGCTCTTAGGGCTGTTTACAAGTTCCCTGATAGTAGGTACCTACAACTTTGTGCATATATCAGCTGAAAGACAAAAGTTTTTCTCTATGTCTATAACCGACGGCTTAACCGGACTATACAACATAAGATTCTTCAAACAATTAGTAGAAACCGACATTAAATTAGAAGAAAGAAGGTCTGGCAAAAAATTTTGCATCTTAATGACTGACGTTGACCACTTCAAAAATTTTAATGATACCTACGGCCACCAGGTGGGTGATCTAGTTTTAAAAGAAATCTCCAATATTTTAAAAAACTCGGTGCGTTCGTCAGATATTGTAGCCAGATATGGCGGAGAAGAAATGATTATCCTTTTACGAGACGCTTCCTTAAAAGACAGCCTAATTATAAGTGAAAAAATTAGAAAAAATGTGGAAGCCCATTTAATTAAGGATAACTATAAGGTAACCATCAGCGCTGGATTAGCCGCGTTCAAGCTGGGGGATGACACGGAAACAATCATTAAAAGAGCCGACGTTGGCCTTTATGAAGCAAAACAATCCGGCAGAAACCGCGTTTGCAGTATAGAGGAAAATTAGTAGATTAAACCCAAACTGTACAATAGAAATGGGCACCGAAACGGCAAAGCAGCTTCGGTTATAGGAAGCCGAACCATCCCTTTGTCATCCCGAGCGACCGAAGGGAGCCGAGGGATCTTTTTTAGTTATCAAGTAAGGAAGATAGGCTTGGCGGGTTTGGGAAAGTTTTCCTTCTACAAATAATCGGATAACATCGGGATAAAGCCTGTGTTCTAACTTATGGATTTTTAGTTCTAAGGTTTGGAGGGTGTCTCTTTCTTCAATTTTCACTGGCGCCTGCGAAATTATCTCTCCGTGGTCCATCTGCTCATCCACAAAATGAACTGTTACCCCTGTAATTTTTACCCCATAATCAAAGGCGTCCTTTATTCCATGAATACCTTTAAAAGAAGGCAGTAATGAGGGGTGGATATTAATAACGCGGCCCTTATATTCTCGCGCGAATTCCGGACTGAACATGCGCATAAATCCGGCTAAAACAATTAACTCTATTTTACTTTCTTTAAGATACCCGGTAATTTTATTTTCAAAATCTCTTCTTGAGACAAAATCATCCCTTTTTACCAACGCCACTTTAATATCCGCCTTTTGCGCCCTTTTTATCGCGAACGCGTCAGGATTATCGCAAACCAACAAAGTCAACCGCGCCTTAATCTTGCCTTTTTGGACAGCTTTAATAATTGCCTGAAAATTCGTCCCTTTTCCTGAAGCAAAAACTGCTATATTCATACATCTTACCCCTAGAGGCTCCCGCCTGTAGTATCTATCCCCCACACAAAAATATGGGATATTTTAATATTTAAGGTAGCAAGGAGTGACAATTATCAGATAACGAAAGTTCCTGTTTGCGCACAATTAGAAATTTTTTGCCAAAAGCGCGCAAAGATTTACGACGAGTTGTAGCACTTCTTTCTTACGTAAGTCACTGCGGAAACGAGGAGTAAACCGCAGCGCACGGCAAAAAATTTCGTGCGCAAACAGGAATTTTCGTTATCCGGTTGCTTATTAAAGAGTTACGGATATTTTTTATCGTGTCCTAATGCACTTCACCGGGCACACCTTTACGCACTCGCCGCAAGAAGTACATTTATGATAATCTATAACTGCTAAATTATTTATCACATGGATAGCAGAAAACTTACAAGCCTTCTCACAAAGTTTGCACGCGATGCAACCTACCGGACAAACAGCCCTTGTAACCTTAGCTGAATCACAGGAACTACAAGCAACGTAAACATTATGTGTTATTGAAATAAGAGCGAATAACTTCTTAGGGCATATAAGAACACATTTATCGCAAGCCTTGCATTTATTCTGGTCAATAATAGGTAAACCTTCGGAAGACATCTTTATCGCGCCAAAAGGACAAACCTTTTCACAGGTTCCAAAACCCAAACATCCATAGGAACATCCCTTTTGCCCACCCAAAACCAAATTCGCGGCCACACAATTAGAAATCCCCTTATAAATAAATTTATCTTTTACTTTAATTCCACCATAACAATGTAAAACAGCAGTCTTTTTAACTTTCTTCTCTATTTTCTGGCCTAAGAGATAACTGATCTTACCCTTTATTGCTTCTTCGGCAACCCTACACGCATCCACGTTAAGTTTTCCGCTTAACAGGCCTTCAGCAAATCCAAAACAACCTGCCCCGCCGCAAGCGCCGCAATTCGCCCCGGGTAGTAACCCATGAATTTTTTCTAATCGCTCATCCACATGAACTGCCAGACGCTTTGAAGCGATAGCAAGGCCCATGCCGAATAGCAGGCCTAAAGAGCCTAAAATTAGAATAGGAACTAATATTTCCATAATGAATTCGTATCTCGTAGCTCGTAGCTCGTAGCTCGTA
>CAKKQB010000011.1 GCA_919901915.1 Omnitrophica bacterium GWA2_41_15 | reverse complement strand
CCCCATTACTTCCAACCCTTTATAGCAATTCCTTCGCCCTTATTACGAATGATTCCTTTTAAATACCCTCAACCAACTTAAAATTAAATCATTTCTTGACCCTCAAGCCAGGCGATTCCTAAATCTTATCCAATTGCAAAAACCCCTTGATGAAATAAAAATAGCGCTTAATCTAGTTAGAAACTAGTAACCGGAATCCAGGTTAATAATATTTCCTGGATTCCGGATTAAAACATTCCGGAATGACGGTTTTTCTTCATTGCGACACAATTTGAATGACACGCATTTTGCCATATGGCGATCTTGACATAGCGTTAAAAATATGCTAAATTTAAACTACTATGATAGAAGAAATCGGAAAACTTAAAAAAGAGCTTGAGCGCACAAAGTATGAATTGAGCATTCTTTACGAAATCTCTAATGCTATGCGTACTACGTTAAAATTAGATGAGATTTTGTATATTATTCTTACCGGTGTAACCGCGCATTTTGGCCTTGGGTTTAATCGCGCGGCCCTTTTTCTCGTTAATGAAAAAGAAAAGATTATAGAGGGCAGATTGGGCATAGGCCCTGAAACAGGCGAAGAAGCGGGCCGCGTCTGGACGCAAATTGAACAGGAAAAAATGAATTTGGATGACCTGATTAGCGTTTCAGGTTTTGCGGCAGAATCGGGTTTTAACAAGCAGATCTGTCATCTTAAATTACCCTTGCAGGAGAAAAATGGCGGGCTTATGGCTTTTTGCGTATCAGATGGGATGCCTTTGTATTTGACTAAAGAAACGTTAGAAAAGTACGCTCAAGATCACGTAGTGCAGTTACTAAAAAACGAGGAATTAGTAATTGTTCCTTTGAAATTAAAGGATAAGGTAACCGGGCTTATCTTGGCAGATAATTTTGTGACAAAAAATCCTATTACAAAGGAAAATATCCGTATGTTAACGATGTTGGCAAACCAGGCAGGCCTTGCCATAGAAAATTCGCGGCTTTATGAAAAAACTGTTATTCGCTCTCATTCGGATTATCTTACCGGCCTCTGGAATCATGGTTATTTCCAACTTGTATTTCAGGCGGAATTAGAAAAGGTAAAGGCAGTTCGCGCTCCTTTAAGCCTGCTTATGGTAGATATAGACGATTTTAAAGTATATAATGATACGTTAGGGCATCAATTGGGAGATGATATATTAAAAGAACTTGCCTTACTGATAAGGAATCAGTCCCGTAGAATGGATTATGTTTGCCGTTATGGCGGAGAGGAATTTACGATAATTCTTCCTCATACGGAAAAAAAGGAAGCATTCATAATTGCTGAACGCCTGCGGAGCGATATTGAAAGATACTCTTTTATTAAAGATGGTGTCCTGCCTAATAAGAAACTAACCGTTAGTATTGGAATTGCCAGTTTTCCTGAAAATGGCGAGTCTGCTTCTGAATTAATCTCTTTCTGCGATAAAATGCTCTATCAAGCAAAACGCAAAGGAAAAAATACTACCTGCTGTTAATTGAGTTCAAGGGGTGACGGTCGGAATCCAGTAGAGACGCAAAATTTTGCGTCTCTGCATGGTTGGAGCAGCTGATTTTTTTCTAAAAAGTCTTTAATGAGTCTAGCTCTCTTTTTCTGTATATAGAATCATAAGGGTAAAGTTTTACTTTATCCTTGTAAGAAAGAGGTCTCCAGTGATTTCTATTTATTTCAGTTTGAAGAGTTTCTATTATTCCTGATAGTTCTTTTTCGTTTTTTCGGTTAAAAGCATCAACAATTAAATCCTCAAGAGGTTCGTTTCTTTCGTTTCCGTTCTTTATTAGGCGTCTTTTCATAAGAAATTTGATTTCTTGTCTACAAGATCTTTCAGGAAAATCACTATAGATACCGTTACATAGTTCATCTCTCTGTTTTTGTTTTTTTTCAAGAATTTCTTTTTTTGTTAGTTTCTTGTTTTTGGAAGAAGCAGGATTCGCCGGCTTATCTTTTGGAGGGAGATTAGCTGCTTCAACAGGACTTGCGGGATCTAGCATGTCAAACCATGATCTCTTGGGCGGAGTCTTTTCTTCTATTTTGTCTTTAGCGAAAGATAGCCTTATTTCTGGTTTTTTTGAAACAGCATTAGTTGCAATAACATAATAAGTGCTTTGTTTTTTTGGTAGAGTTACAGGTTTCTTTTGCTCCATCTTTAGGTTATCATATCGTTCTGGTGGGACAGTTTTTGGCGACACTGTATTTGGCTGTTTATCTATTTTTGGTTGTATTGCTGGTGGTTCTATTTCCTCTGGCATTGTTGGTTGTATTAGTGGTGGTTTTATTTCCCCTATTTCCTTTGATGGCTCCTTTGATAACGCTTTTGACCTGCTTGATAAGCAGCTTATCCCGCCGAAAACAATAGCACTAGCAATCGCAGTGTTCTGCCGAGCAGATTTACTTGTTTTTTGTGTGAGTAGACAGGCTATGCCATAGCCTAAGGCTACGCTTGAGAACACTTTAATGGGCCGCGACTGGCTTGAGGTTCCCTTAAGAAGCATACATGCTCCTAAAACTCCAAGCGTTATTTTTCCTAAATTTTTGCTCCCTGCTTCAGCTGTTGGAATGTTGCTGAAGAAAAAAAGCGCGACGGTAAATATTGCTACTACTTTTACCCACAGTTTCTTTTTACCCGCCATTTTTATTACCCTTCTTTTTTAAAGACTTTGTTAAACTTGTTAATAAAAACTAATAAAAAAATAGTTTCTATCTTTAAAATAAGTATACCCTATGAAATGCGCTTTGTCAATACGGTTTGCCCGATTAAAGAAAGCGTTTCCTTTTTTGTGCTTCTCTTTGTATTACAAGTGGTTAGGGAGTTTTTGGTTGTTGAAAAATGGTAAGATTTTATTTTACACTAACTGCTAAGTCGGTTCAAGAAGCGCCTCTTGCGGTTCGTCTTGCGGCGAAACCGTGGGCTCATTGTTTTTTATCGGACTATCTTGGTTTTGGTCAGAGGAAGCCAAGCTACTGTTTTCCGGCTTATTTTGAGCAAATTTAACTGAAACTATCTTGGAAATACCGGATTGTTCCATAGTAATCCCATACATCGCGTCGGCATTGGCGATGGTTTTTTTGTTGTGCGTGATTACTATAAATTGAGATTCTTTGGCGGATTCCAGCATGACCCTGCTGAATCTGTCTACGTTTGCCTCATCCAATGCCGCGTCAATCTCGTCTAATATACAAAATGGGGAAGGTTTTACCCTGAATATGGCAAATATAAGCGCTACCGCGGAAAGTGATTTTTCTCCGCCTGAAAGCAGTAGTATATTTTGCAGTTTTTTCCCGGGTGGACGAGCTATAATCTCAATGCCGGATTCCAGAGGGTCGTGTTCATCAGTCAAATAAATCTGCGCGTCTCCGCCATTAAATAACATACGAAAATAATCACGGAATTCCTTTTTGACTTTTTCGAATGTCTCTAAAAATAGCTGTTTAGTTGTGCGGTTAATTTTTAATATTGCCTGGCGCAATGATTCTTTGGCGTTTAAAAGGTCTGTTTGCTGTTGGATGAGAAAATCGTAGCGTTGTTTTAATTCGTCATATTCCTGGATTGCCACAAGATTTACCTGTCCACAGGAATCTAGCCGTTGTTTCAGGCCGGTTATTTCCTCCGATAGCGCGTCTGTGTTGAGCTCTTCTGTTGCCGGAACCTGCTCTCCGCCGTCAAGGTCTATTCTATAAGCCTGTTGCATTCTTTCCTTTAAGCCGGTGTATTTATAATCTATACTATTATCTTCCAGCCGCAAGTCGTGCAATTGATTTTTTAAAAGATCCAGCTCTTTTCTGTCTGTTTCAATTTTTTTTACCACCTCAATCGCGCTTATAGAAGCGTTTTCATATTTGACTTCGAGTTCTTTTAGGCAGGTATTCTGATTTTGTATTAAGTTGGTAAATTCCTCAATTTTGGTTTCACATTCCCTGATTTCCTGTTGGAGGGTTTTTCTTTTTTCGTAGTTATCATTAAGCTGTTTTTCAAGGCTATCGGCGTTTTCTAAGTCATGCTTGTATGTATTTTCTATAATCCTGATTGTTTCTTCGTCTGAAGCGACGCGTTTGGCAAGCACGTCTAGCTCTGTTTTTATCTGGGTGATGGTTATTAAAACAAGCTCTCTTAACTTGTTATTTCCACAGATATTATCTTCTTCCTTGAGAATTGAATCTTCATGTTCGAAACGAGCTTTTTCCAAGGTTGCTAAATGGGTCTGGGAGGTAACTAGATTTGTTTCTAATACGGATATTTCTCTTTCCGTATCTTGCAGGTCCATAACAATTAAATCCTCTTCTTCCTTGAGTTTATTAAATTCCCCTAGCGTGGTGAGGCGCGAAGTTTCTTTGTTGGATAAAGAAATCTCCTGATTGCGTAATTCCTGTTGCAAGCTAGAAATTGCCTTGTTTAATTCTTCAACGCGGCCTTCTATAAGAAGTTTTTTATTTTTTAGAAGAGATACCTCATCAAGCAGACAAGAGATTTTTTCGTCTATTTTTTGCGTATCTAATTCAATAGGTTTTGCCTCTCCGGATAATTTAAAACTCGCGGGAGAGAATTTTATCTTATCTTCATCGTTTAAATCAACATAGTCCCTTATCTTTACTACTAAGCCAGAAACCTTTTCAGGGGGGAGCTGGTTAAGGTAAACTACCGCCTCGGAAGAATCCACGATGTCGTCATATTTTGTTTTTAGTTTTTCCAGGAATTCCTTGTGGGATTCTAGTGTCAGGCGCTGTCTCTCGAGGCTTTCAATATCGGAATTGGTCTTGTTTAAAAAATCATTTTGTTCTTTCAGGTCGTTTTTTACCGTGGATATTTTAAGGTTAGTTTCTTCTACTGTATTTTTTAGGTTAAGGGCCTCTTGAGTTACATTATTTAAACCCTGTTCAGCTATTGCTTTTTCCTGAAATGATTTTGCTTTGTCTATCTCCAGCCTTTTTTTGCGGGAAAGATAAACCTGCCGCCCGGAATTAAATTCCACGATTTCATTTTTTGTATTGGCTATTTTGGACGCGGCCTCAAAGATTAGCTTTTTCGCGCGAGAGATATTTTCCAGAGATTCTTTTATTGTTAAATCAAGGCAGTTAATCTCTCCGTCCTTTTCTTTTAAAATGCCTGTTTTGTCTTCAGTATTTTTCTTTATCGCGTCGTATTCGGCTTTAATGCTATTTAATTTTTCTTCGTCTTGGATGAGTTTTGATCTGATCTGCTTAAGCTGCTCGGTGAGGAAAATTTCGCTTTCAGCCAGCTCGTGGATTCTTTCTTTGTGAAAATTTATATGTTCTTTATTTCTCGCGATCAAATTCTCATAGCCAAGAAGTTGATTGCGTAAATCTAACATTTCGTTTTCTGATTTTTTTAGCTCTGTTTGACGGTTGGTAATTTTTAATTCCTGTTCCCGGATGGTTTCTAGGAGTTGAGCCTCTTTGGCGCCTAATTCCAGGAGTTGATTTATAATCGCGTCTTTTTGTTTTAAGAGGGCATTTTTTTCTAGGCCCGCTAAATTTATTTCTTTGGTTTTTAGTTCCTCAAAAATTTCTTTATATTTGCGCGCTTTGTTTGCCTGGCGCTCAAGGCTGGCTATCTGGCGTTTAACCTCCGCGACAATATCGTTGATTCTTAAGAGATTTTGTTCGGTCTCTTCTAATTTTCTGGCAGTTTCTTTTTTTTGCGCTTTATACCTTGTGATTCCGGAAGCCTCGTCAAAAATTAAGCGCCTGTCTTCGGGCCGGGAACTTAGCACTAGATCTATCTTTCCTTGCGCGACTATGGAATAACTTTCCGCTCCTACGCCTGTTCCCATAAGAATATCTTGAATGTCTTTTAGGCGCACCGGCGCTTTATTAAGAAGATACTCGCTTTCGCCGGAACGGAAAAGGCGCCGCGTAATTGCCATTTCTTTATGTTCAAAATTAAAAAACTTGTTTTCATTGTCAAAGGTTAGAGTAACTTCAGCCATACCTAAGGGTTCCTTCAGGTCTGTGCCGTTGAAAATTACATCTTGCATATCGCAGCCGCGCAGGGATTTTACGGATTGTTCTCCCAGAACCCAGCGAATCCCATCGAGAATATTACTTTTTCCGCAGCCGTTTGGACCGACAATGGCAGTGGTTCCGGGTTCAAAATCCAAAGTTGTCTTATTATAAAATGATTTGAATCCCACTAGTTCTAATTTTTTGAAATACATGTTATCTCCTCTATAGATCCTTCGTCGCCTCAGGATAAATAAAACCAACCAATACGTTAAATTTTCGGTTGGTTTTATTTAATTATGTCTTGCCTGTCCATCCAACCAGGCATCAATTTTATCTTTTTTAAAGCGCCATTGGCCAACAAGTTTTACCGCGGGAATCTTATTAAGTTTTAACCACTCATAAATGGTCCTGCGGGTAACCTTAAGATACCCTGCCAAATCATCAATTGTCATCAAACCGCTGGTTATCATAATAATATAAAATACTGGTATCTAAGATTTCTCCCTTCGGTCGAAATGACAGGTTGGTCGAAATGACAGTCCGGCGGTGTTAAGCTTTGTCATTTCGAGGAGTGAAACGACGAGAAATCTTTACCCCTTTGTGCGCAAGTGAAAGAACCGAGTTTTTTAATAATAACTAATTATAAAGATAAATAGTTATTCTGTCAAGGAAAACTTTGACATTCTTTAACATAAATATGCAAAGAGAAGAGTTTTTTAAATTTTCTGGTTAACGCTCTGATGGCTTGGAAAGGGGTTTTGTTTCTGCCCACCAATGTTTAGTGATCTCTTGCGGGGAATTTTTGTAAACGAAATCATAAATTTCCTGTTTCTTTTTATCGTCTATCCAGTTAAAAAATAATCCATAAGTGTTGAGTTCTTCGCTCTCTTTGCGCCATGCCACGGTTACCTTTAAGTTGTTAATCAATAGCCCCGGAGCAATATTTATATTTAAATCTAACGCTGGTTTTTGGGGAAGTTTTTCTTTTAAAGTTATCTTTGCCCCCTTAAGAGTGATATCATTAATTACGCCTTCTAATAAAAGAGGCTCTTCTTCTAATAGGTTGATTTTGGCTCCTTGATTTATCTGCCAACGATTATTTTTTCTCTGTTCTTCCATTTTTTTTTGGCGGGGTTTATTCCGCTTTTGTGTTATTTAGACTGTGTCGCAATCCTACTTTTGTGTCATTGCGAGGCTTCCGAAGGAAGCCGCGGTAATCTTTCTCCGACGGTGATATCTCTTTTGAATTAGTTTATCTTTAGCTTAATTCGCTTCTTTTAAATTCCCTCATTTCGGTAATCTTAAAATTGATTCCGATACAGCCTTTAAAGAAAGATGTATCTAGCGAACTAGACGCGCTGCTCGAAGCAGAGACATTGTCGTTAATGCCTTTGAGGTTAATACCGCCGTTTTCAGCCATTGTCGGACTAGAGGTGGTTCCTAGCTCTTCCCTAAGAGATGTTTTAATTTTTTCAACTTTTAGCGCGCTAGAAACGTTTACATTTTCTTCGCCTAATATCTCTTTCATTGCTGGTATGAGGTACTCTTCATATATTTCCTTTACTTGAGGTTTCATTATATCCCAAGGCGCTTTATAAAATAGGATGTCAATAAGATCATCTTCACAAGATACTGATTTGTAAATAAAATCCTTTTCTCCTTCCCTTTTTTCTCTTCGCGCGATATTTATTTTATCCTTCCAAGATTCTAAAATACGCCTTATTGTGTATGGATTTTTCTCTGATTTAATTATTTCGTCGTTCTTATTAATTTTATTTAAAACTTTCTGAATTACCAGGAGTAATTTTTCTTTAGACATTAATGATTTCAATAATTCAGGCCGGGTCTTAAAATAGTTGTCCGATATAATAGGAGCTGTAGGAAGGCTTGGTTTTAATTGCCTTGATCTAGGTTGAACTTTTTT
>CAKKQB010000010.1 GCA_919901915.1 Omnitrophica bacterium GWA2_41_15 | reverse complement strand
TTAACTTTCCCTCATAAGCAGGGGGGTAACGATCTATGGTATCATTCCCAAAATTACTCAAAATCTTTCTTTACAGCGCTTATAAAATCTGGTATTATTAAACCTAGACTTTATAATAGAAACGCGGAGCGCAAGACGTATTGGGTATTTGAGTAGAATAAAGAAACAGAGGAAGTTTTTGACTTCTCGCAACTATTTGATAATAAAAAAGTTATAACATCGGGGCCCATAGCTCAGTTGGTTAGAGCAGGTGACTCATAATCACTTGGTCGGAGGTTCGAATCCTTCTGGGCCCAGGTTAGTTCGTAAATTCATAGTTCAAGAGTAAGGTTATGAACTATTTTGGGGCGCATGGCTCAGCTGGTTAGAGCATCACATTCACATTGTGGAGGTCATAGGTTCGAATCCTATTGCGCCCACCATTTTTGATTATGAAAATTTTGGCGGATCCGCTTTTAATGTAAAATCTGAGCGGATTTAAGTCAAGGGTGATAGTTACAAAGGGTGTAATAGTCACCTTTGCCCGTAGACTGTCATTTCGACCGAAGGGAGAAATCTTACCAATATCAAGGATTTCTCGTCGTTTCACTCCTCGAAATGACAAGGTTTAATTTTAATCTGCATTAGAGAATGGCGAATAACGCAAATCTTTGTATTCTTCATCCATTTCTAATGTAAAATTTGGGTTTAAAAATGTCTAGGTTCAGTTTTCGCCATAAAGTATGGCCAACCAGAAAAAGGTGATAAATTGGCTGAGGTTAATCTGAAATTAGAATTGAGTTCTTTGCTTAAATTACAGACGATTGATAGCGATATACATGTTTTAAGAAACGAAAAGGAAGCAAAGCCTCAAGAGGTAAAAGCGCTTGAGGCTGTTTTTGAAGAGAAAAAACAAGGGGTAGTTAATTTAGAAAAAAAATCTTTAGATTTACAGAAGTATAAAAAAGACAGGGAGCTTGAGCTGGCCTCAAAGGAGGAGGCGGCAAAAAAATTTCAGAATCAACTTGGTTCGCTTAAAACTAATAAGGAATATCAGACGATGCTACAGGAAATAAGAAGTGTCAAGGCGGATGTCTCAGTAATAGAAGATAAAATTTTAGAAATATTTGACCAGTTAGATAAGGTGAAGCTTGAAATAGAGCTTGAAAAGCAAAATTTTGAAAAAGAAGAAAAAATATTTAACGAAGACAAAAGAAAAATAGAGAATAGGGTGAAAGAAATTGATGATTTGCTCATCCAATTAGAAGCCCAGAGGAAGCTCTTCACGCCAGAGATTTCTCCTAAAATTTTATCACAGTATGAGAGGATACTGTGTAATCGGGATGGTTTAGCTATAGTCAAAGTAGAAAATGAATCTTGTCAGGGTTGTAATATGCTTGTCACGCCGCAGGTAATAAATCTTATAAAGATGTATGAACATATTGTTGTCTGCGAGATGTGCAGTAGGATATTGTATATAAATGAAGGAGATTGATATATATATTGATGGCGCGTCAAAAGGAAATCCGGGCCCAGGCGGAATAGGTGTAGTTATTTATAGCGCTGGGGAAAATATTAAGAATATATCTAGTTATATCGGTAATGTTACAAATAATGTCGCGGAATATACAGCGTTAATTTATGCTTTGCAGGAAGCTATTATGCTTAAGGCGGAGGTTTTGACTATTAATACGGATAGCCAGCTTTTATATAGACAGATTAAGAAGGTTTATAGGGTGAAGAGCCCTAATATTATAGAATTATATAACAGGGCTATAGAGCTTATGGCCGCGTTTAAAAAAGTTTCAATGAGGAACATCAGGCGGGAAGAAAATTGTGACGCGGACAAATTGGCAAGTAGGGCGGCATTAACTGTTAAAAAAGTATTTTGAGAATTGGGATGGGTAGGTGTGGCTACTTCCGCGCTATATGGCGCGGGGGAGGAAAGTCCGGGCTCCGGAGGACAGCATGCTCTTTAATATAGAGCGTTCGCCAATGTGAAGCGGCGGATAGGGAAAGTGCCACAGAAAATAAACTACCACCTGTGTTATAGCGGGTGGCAAAGGTGAAAAGGTGGTGTAAGAGACCACCGTAGTTCATAGCGATATGAGTTGCACGGAAAACCCCATGTGGAGCAAGGTAAAATAAGAGACGAGCATTAGTCCGATGCGTTTCCTGCGACCGAGGCCGAAATGGCCGAGGAAGTGTCAGAGCCTAACTGGGCTCGACCGACGGAAAAAGTCTCGGGTAAGCCGCTAGAGTCTTGGTGGTAACGCCAGGATCGAGAGAAATGGCCACTTAGATGCGGAAATTCGCATCGAAACAGAACCCGGCTTATTCTGCCTGTCCCTTAAAATTTTAAATGATATTTGTAGGGGCGGTTCGCGAACCGCCCATGGGGATTTAAATCAACCTATTTCTAAAGGAGGAAAAAATGTCAGGTCATTCAAAATGGAAGACGAATAAAGGTAAAAAAACGATAGCGGATGCCAAAAAAGGAGCTACGTATACAAAAGTTATTAAGGAAATTACGGCTGCGGCCCGCGAAGGCGGCGGGAATACTGATACTAATATCAGGTTGCGCTCAGCTGTCGCCAGGGCAAGAGAAGCTAATATGCCTTCTGATAATGTTAAGATAGCTATAAAACGCGGCACAGGAGAAATGCCGGGAATTGTTTATGAGACAGTTATGTATGAAGCGTATGGGCCTTGCGGAGTCGCGATTATGATAGAGGCTTTAACCGATAATAAGAATCGCTCTACCGCGGAGATACGCAATATTATGTCTAAAAAAAATGCTAATATGGCGGGCGCGGGTTCAGTGAGCTGGATATTTACGAAAAAAGGGTACTTTCTTATTGATAAAAGTCAGGCAAAGGAAGAAGATTTAATGTCATTTGTCCTGGATGCGGGAGCCGAGGATTTTAAGTCTGATGATAAAAATTATGAAATTATCACCTCGATACAGGATTTTGAAAAAATAAAGCAAGCTTTTGTTGAAAAGGGGATAACTTGCCAGGATGCCGAATTAACCATGATTCCTGCTTCAACGATAAAAGTAGCTGGTAATGACGCAAAGCAGGTGTTGGCATTAATTGATGCTTTGCAAGAGCATGATGATGTCCAGGAAGTTTACGCGAATTTTGATATTCCGGATGAGATATTGGAAGAGGCAGCCTCCGAAGCTTAAATGATAATTTTAGGTATTGATCCCGCGTTAACGATTACTGGGTATGGTGTAATTGATGTTAAAAAAAACAAATTAGTATTGGTAGAGGCGGGAATAATAAAAACTTTTCCTAAAGAAGAGATTCCTAAACGCCTAAATAAGATATATCAGGCAGTAAATAAGTTAATATTGGATGTCAAGCCGGATGTTTTGGTGCTTGAGAAATTGTACGCGCATTACCGTCATCCTACAACCGCGTATATTTTGGGGCAGGCGCGAGGGGTGATTTGTTTGGCTTGCGCGACGCAAGATATACCTTTGGTTGAATACGCGGCTACCCGGGTAAAAAAGGCAGTCGTAGGAAAAGGCCTGGCTTCAAAGGCTCAAGTGCAAAGGATGGTTGCCGGGCTCCTTAATTTTAGCGAAATACCCCAGTACGCGGATGTGACGGATGCCCTGGCGTTAGCTATTACGCATAGTTATATTATTAAAACAGTGATTAGTGAATAGTGAATAGTGAGTAGTGATCGATATAGCATTGTCCACTAACCACTAATTATTAACCACTAATTATTAACCACCAATCACTATTCACTAACCACTAATTATTAACCATGATTGCGCGTATTTGCGGAAAAGTTATTGAAAAGGGTGAGAATTTTTTGCTTATTGATATTAACGGTATTTCCTACAAGGTATTTATGCCGTTGACGGTTATGCAGCGGTTGGATGAGAGTATGACCGATGACGGTAAGATAAGCCTTGTAACTTATCATTATCTTCAGGTAGAGCCTTCCAAGAGTACTCCTATGTTGATTGGTTTTTTGAATGAAGTGGAGAAGGAATTTTTTGAAGCGTTTATTACTGTCTCTGGGGTTGGGCCGCGGGCAGCATTAAGGGCGCTGAATAAGCCTATATCTTGCGTGGTGCGCGCGATAGAAGGAGCGGATATGAATTTTTTGCAGTCTTTGCCGGGGATAGGCAGGCAAAGGGCAAAAGAGATTGTGGCGAAACTTCAGAATAAATTAGGTAAGTTTGGCCTGATACGGGACGATTTGACAGGAGAGCAGAAAGTAAAAACAATAGATATAGAAGAAGAGGCTTTGGCTGTGCTCACGCAGTTAGAATACAAAAAAGCAGAGGCTTCTAGCATGATAAAAAAGGCGTTAGAGATTTCGCCTAACGCGAAAACAACCGAGGAATTATTGAGCCTGGTTTATAAACAAAGATATCCCGCGAGAAATTAAAATTCATGTCAGAAAATAACGTAAAATCAACGATAGAGGCATTGTTTTTTTCAAGTGAAAAGCCTTTGGCTATTGAGCAGATAAGGAAGGCTTTGGATAATTTAGAGGCAAGCCTTGTCCGTAAAAATATAGAAGAATTGAAATTAGAATACGAACAGCTTAACCGGGGATTGCGTATTATTGAGGTGGCAGGCGGTTTTCAAATGGTAACTTCGCCGTGTTTTGCCCCCTTTCTTAAAAAATTATATAAAGAGCGGCATGTTGAAAGGCTTTCAAAGCCTGCTCTTGAAACTTTAGCCATAATTGCCTATAAACAGTCGATAACCAAATTTCAGATACAATCTCTAAGAAGCGTAAATATTGACGGAGTCATGAAAAATCTTTTAGATAAAAATCTTATTCGTATTTCAGGAAGAAAGAAGGTTCCTGGCCGGCCGTATGTATTTAGCACAAGCAGGCAGTTTTTGGAGTATTTTGGGCTTAACTCTCTGGATGAATTGCCTAAAATGGAGGAATTTTCAGATTTTATAAAACAAAAGAATATTGAAACCAGTGAGCAAACCGAAGAAATCGAAAAAATACCGGAGGAGATTAATGGACAAGATGAACATAAAGAACTTGCGCGAGAAGATTGATGGTGTGGACAAAAAGATAGTTGAGTTCTTAAATAGCCGCGCCATGATTACTAAGGATATTGCCCAGCTTAAGATAAAAAAAGGAGTAAGTGTTTATTCTCCGGATAGAGAGAGAGAAGTTCTGAATAAGTTAACCGTTATAAATAAAGGGCCGTTAAGTTGTAGGGCCCTAGAGGCAATATATCGCGAGGTAATGTCCGCGAGTTTTTCTTTGGGGAAAAAATTAAGGATTGCGTATCTTGGGCCAGAGGCATCATTTACGCATCTGGCTGCTTTAAAAAGGTTTGGTTCACAGGTAGAATATATTGCCTTGGATAGCATAACTGATGTATTTTTAAGGGTTGAGAAGGGCGAAGCTGATTTTGGCGTTGTGCCGATAGAGAATTCTATTGAAGGCGCGGTTTCGCATACTATGGATATGTTCGTGGATTCAGATTTAAAGATTTGCGCGCAGATAATTTTGGATGTCTCGCATAATTTATTGTCAAACTATTTAAAAGGCCAAATTAAGCGGGTATATTCTAATCCGCAGGTTTTTGGGCAATGCCGTTCTTGGCTTCAGGAAAATTTGCCGGCGGTAGAAAAAATTGAAGTTTCCAGCACTACTCGCGCGGCACAAATTGCCGTGAAAGAAAAATACAGCGCGGCAATTGCTTCATTGTTGGCGAGTAAGGTTTATAAGTTAAAAGTTGTTTGTCCGGATATTGAAGATTCATCGCAAAACGCTACTAAATTTTTTGTTATCGGGAAATCAGACGCGAATCAAACCGCGAATGATAAAACTTCGATTCTGTTTTCTATTAAAGATAAAGTGGGGGCATTGCATGAAATGCTCCTGCCTTTTAAAAAATACAGGATTAATCTTACCAAAATTGAGTCCAGGCCTTCAAAGAAGAAGGCATGGGATTATTACTTTTTTATTGATTTAGAAGGCCATAAAAATAGCCCTTGTGTTAAAAAAGCGCTTTTCGAGTTGGATAATAAGTGCAAATTCTTAAAAATATTAGGCTCTTATCCCGCGGGGGAATAAATCAATTAAAAATTAAAAGTTAAGAATTAAGAGAGAGTAAAAAATGAGATTAGTAAGGAAAAATATATTAGAAATAATTCCTTATATCGCGGGTAAGCCCATTGAGGAAACAAAAAGAGAGCTGGGGCTTAAAGAAGTAATTAAGCTTGCTTCTAATGAGAATCCTCTGGGGATTTCATCTAAGGTTATAGCGGCAATTAAGAAGAATGTTTCCGGTATCAATCGTTATCCTGATTCCCGGGGATTTTATTTGAAGAAAAAGCTTAGCCAGCGCCTGAACGTTGAGCTTGCTAATATCGTTTTGGGTAATGGTTCAGATGAGCTTATTGATATTGTTGTAAAAACCTTTGTAGAAAATGATGAAAATATAATTACCGCGGATATTACATTTTTAGAGTATGAGATTATAACTTTAATCCTTGGCCGGGGTGTTATCAAGGTTCCTCTAAAAGATTTTAAATATGATTTAGAGGCAATTAAAAAAAAGATAAATAATAAAACAAAACTTATTTTTATTTCGAATCCAAATAATCCCACAGGTACGTATGTTACGAAATATGAAATAGAAGAATTTATTAAAGGATTACCTGAAAATGTTTTGTTGGTTCTAGATGAGGCTTATGATGCTTTTGTTGACGCGAAAGATTTTCCCCGAGGTCTAGAGTATATAAATAGAAAGAATGTGATAGTTTTAAAAACCTTTTCTAAGGCTTACGGTTTAGCAGGATTAAGAATCGGTTACGCTTTAGCTAATCAAACATTGGTTTCGTATATGGAGAGGGCAAGACAACCCTTTAATGTTAATGCTATCGCCCAGGTCGCGGCGATTGCCGCTTTGGACGACAGAGATTTCTTAATGAAAACCCGAAAAATTATTCTGGAAGGCAAAAAATATCTTTCAGATTGCCTTGCGAAATCCGGAATTAGCTATGTGAAAAGCGTTGCTAATTTCATATTAGTTAATGTAGGCAGAAACGGTATTGATGTTTTTAAGGAACTGCTTAAGTTCGGTATAATTGTAAGAGATATGGACCAGTATGGCTTAAAAAATTTTATCAGGGTAACTGTTGGAACGCAAAGAGAGAACAAGAAGTTTATTAAGGCGTTGAGAAAAGTGTTGTAAAAATTCTATTTGCGACTGTTGCGAAATTACTAATTTGGTGTCATTCTGAGGCCAAAGGCCGAAGAATCTCGTCGATGATAAGATCCTTCGCTACGCTCAGGATGACAAAAAATGGTATTTCGCAACAGCCCCATTTGCGATTCGTTGTTCGTAGTTTGTAAACGAATTACGATATGCGATATGCGAACAACGAAATACGGAGGTTAAAATGATTATTGTATTAAGGCCTGATGTTACAGAGGAGCAAATAATTCATATTATTGACAGGGTTAAGAAGCTGGGGCTTACTCCGCATGTTTCAAGAGGGGTGGAGCGCACTATTATTGGGGTTATCGGCCCGGAGGATGTTTTGCGGGTAACTCCTTTGGAGGTTTTTGCCGGCGTAGAAAAGGTTATACCGGTTTTAGCTCCTTATAGGCTTGTTTCGCGGGAATTTCAGCGCCATGATTCAATTATTGATTTAGGAAAGGGTGTAAAAATAGGCGATAAGAGAATAATTGTTATGGCAGGACCCTGCGCGATAGAAAATATGGATATATTGTATGAAATTGCCCGTAGTGTTAAGGCTGCCGGGGCAACGGTATTGCGGGGCGGGGCGTTTAAACCGCGTACTTCTCCATATAATTTTCAAGGGTTAGGGGAGGAGGGGTTGAAGATATTAAAAAAGGTAGGTGATGAGTTGGGCTTGGTTACAATTAGTGAAGTAATGGATACGCGGCACGTAGAATTGGTTGCTAGTTATGTTGATGTGCTTCAGATTGGCGCGCGTAATATGCAGAATTTCAATCTTTTAAAGGAAGTAGGCCTTACTAAAAAACCTGTGGTATTGAAACGGGGAATGTCTTCAACAGTTAAGGAGCTTCTTATGTCCGCGGAGTATATATTAGCAGGGGGTAATTTTAATGTTGTTCTTTGCGAGCGCGGGATAAGGACATTTGAAGATTCAACTCGTAATACTCTTGATGTAAGCGCGGTGCCCGTAGTTAAGCAACTTTCGCATCTGCCCATAATTATTGATCCTTCACACGCGGCAGGTAAATGGGGGCTGGTTTCGCCTCTTTCAAAAGCGGCGGTGGCGGCTGGCGCTGATGGCCTGATTATTGAGGCACACAACCGGCCGGAAGAGGCATTGTCTGATGGGGCGCAGTCATTAATACCTGAAAATTTTGATAATTTGATGCGGGAATTAAAGGGATTAGCAAATGCAGTGGGGAGAGAGATATAGCGTATTATTATGAAAAGGGTGGGCAAGCCCACCCCTACGCGGCAATACGTAGGAATTATGTAGCGATTCGCGTAGGGGCGAGCTTGCTCGCCCAAAACAGAAATTATAAGATGATTTTTAAACGAGTTACGAAGATTTTAAAATGAAATTATTCAATAAAGTCGCGATAGTTGGAGTAGGATTGATTGGTGGTTCAATAGCATTGGCTTTAAAAAAGAAACGTCTTGTGGATGAAATCGTTGGAGTGGCGCGTCATAAAGAGAGTTTGTTATTGGCTCAAAAAATAGGCGCTATAGATAAGGGTTCGCAAACTTTAGATATCATTAAAGGCTCGGATTTGGTGATTCTGGCCGCGCCTGTAAATACGATTTTTGGTCTTGCGAATGAAATTTTTAAGATTGTCGGCCCCCAGCCAATAGTTTCTGATGTGGGAAGCACGAAAGAATTGATTGTTTCGAGGTTTGAAAAATTTTTTCCTAATTTTGTAGGTAGCCATCCATTGGCTGGTTCTGAAAAAAAAGGGGTTGTGAACGCGGATTTGGGAATTTTTAAAGGTTCATTGTGTGTGCTTACCCCGACGCCAAATACGTCCCTTGAGGCCTTAGGTAAAATAAAAAAAATGTGGAGGCTTATCGGCGCTAAGGTGATTTCTATGTCCACGCGGGATCATGATAAAGTTTTGTCTTTTGTCAGCCATCTTCCGCACGTGGTTGCTTTTTCTTTGGTGGATAGCGTGCCGGACAGTTTTTTAAAATTTACTTCAACAGGTTTTAAGGATACGACACGCATTGCCGCTTCTGAAAGCGAGATCTGGTCAGACATACTGTTGAGCAATCAGAAAAATGTTTTAAAAACTATAACATTATTTCAGAATAGCCTGCTTAAGATAAAATCTGCTGTTAAAAAAAATGATAGGAAGCAGTTAGCTTTTATTCTGAATAAGGCAAAGGATAAGAGACGGAGTGTTAATAGATAGCGTATAGCGTAGAGCGTATAGCGTATAGTTTCGCTATCCGCTCTACGTTATCCGCGCTATCCGCTATAAAATGATTATAGCCATAGACGGCCCTGCTGGCGCTGGTAAAAGCACGGTAGCCAAAATAATAGCTCAGAGATTAGGTTTTCTTTATATTGATACTGGCGCGATGTACCGGGCTTTAGCGCTTAAAGTTTTGGAGATAGGTTTGGATCTAAAGGATATCTCCAAGATTATAGAGATATCCTTCAATACGAACATAGAATTGGTAAATAACAAGGATGGTTCTTTAAAGTTGTTATTGGATGGAAGGGTTGTTAACGAAGAAATAAGAGAGCCGCGAATTACCAAAATCGTTTCAGACATTGCCAAGATAAAAGAGGTAAGACAGGTGATGCTGGTCTTGCAAAGAAAATTAGGGTTACAGGGGGATAGCGTTCTGGATGGCCGTGATATCGGGACAGTGGTTTTTCCTGACGCGGACAAAAAATTTTATATAGACGCGTATTTTAAGGAACGGGTGAAGCGCCGGCATTTGGAGTTTAGTGGTTTAGGCCGGCAGGTAAACTACAATGATGTCGAGTTAGATTTGCATAATCGTGATACCATTGATTCTACCCGGGAAGTCGCGCCTCTAAAAAAAGCGCCTGACGCGATTTATATTGATACGACTAATATGACGATTGAGGAAGTAGTAGGCGCAATATTAAAAAATATTTCTATTAAACGCTAAACGCTAAAACAATGGACAAGACTTTAATTCGAAATTTTTGTATTATCGCCCATATCGACCATGGTAAATCCACTCTGGCTGATAGGATACTTGAATTTACCGGAGCCGTGGACAAGAGGCATAAGGAAGTATTGCTTTTGGATGATATGGATTTGGAAAAAGAGCGGGGTATTACTATTAAGGCTTCAATGGTAAGATTATCTTATAAGGCGCGCGATGACAGGAGTTATGTTTTGAACCTTATTGATACGCCCGGCCACGTTGACTTTACTTATGAGGTGTCCAAATCCCTGGCTGCTTGTGAGGGCGCGATATTGGTCATAGACGCGGCTCAAGGTATAGAAGCGCAAACCATGGCAAATTATAATTTAGCGCTGGAGAATAATTTGATGATTATTCCTGTAATAAATAAGATTGATCTGGCTAGCGCGGATATTCAGCGCGTGCAAAGACAGGTTATTAATATTTTAGGTTTTGAGGAGAAGGATATTGTTTTGGCTTCCGCGAAAGAGGGGGTTGGAATTGAGGATATTTTAGAGAAAATAATTGAGGTTGTGCCTGAGCCTTGCGGCGAAATAATTAATCCTTTGAGGGCGCTTGTGTTTGATTGCCGTTTTGATATTTTTAAGGGTGTGGTAATTTTTGTCAGGGTAGTAGATGGCAAGATTGACGCGCGTACTCAAATAAAATTAATGCATTCGGGAGTAGTATATAAAATAGAGGAGTTAGGTGTTTTGCAGAATTTGAAATATTTAAAAGTAGACCTTCTTTCCTGCGGTGAGGTAGGTTATTTTACGGCAAATGTCAGGGATTCAAGGGAAATAATTGTCGGCGACACCATAACTGATCAAAAAAATCCCTGTAAAGAAGCTTTGCCGGGGTATCGCACGCTAAAGCCGTTGGTTTTTTGCGGGATATATCCGGTAAACCCGGGAGATTTTCCGAATTTGCGCGATGCGATGGATAAATTAAAACTTTCGGATGCCTCATTTGTGTTTGAGCCTGAGAATTCCCAGTCATTCGGTTCTGGCTTTCGCTGCGGATTTCTGGGGCTTTTGCATATGGAGATAGTTGAGGAGCGCTTAGAGAGGGAATATGACCTGAATTTAATATTAACGGTACCTAATGTTGTCTATAGGGTAAAGAGAAAAAATGGACAGGTTCTAGATGTGGATATGCCGGCAAAGCTGCCGAATCAGCAGGATATAGAAGAGTCCTTTGAGCCTTATGTGCATATGTTGATGATTGTTCCTGTTGATTCCATAGATCCTGTATGCGAATTATCAAAATCACGGCGCGGAATCTTTAAATTAACCGAATATCTTGGAGAAGACAGGGTGAAGCTGATTTTTGATATGCCGCTTTCGGAAATAATTGTGGATTTTTACGACCGCATAAAATCTATAACCAGGGGGTATGGTTCCATAGATTACGAGTTTTCAGATTACTTTCCCGCGAAATTAGTAAAATTAGACGTAATGTTGAATGCTGTTGTTTGTGACGCGTTTTCTTCTCTCATACATAAAGACAGGGCTTTTACCAGGGCGCATGCCTTGGTCGCGAAATTAAAAGAATCAATTCCCCGGCAACTCTATGAGGTGTCTGTGCAGGCGGTTGTGGGCAGTCAGATTATTGCTTCTGAAAAAATAAAGGCTATGGGTAAGAATGTTACCGCGAAATGTTATGGCGGAGATATTACCCGTAAACGTAAACTTTGGGAAAGCCAGAAAGAGGGCAAGAAGAGATTAAGGCAGTTCGGGAAGATAGAGATTCCCCGGGAAGCATTTTTGGAGGTGTTAAAATTATGAAAAATAAAGTTTTAGATGGTACAGACAGAAAAAAGAAAGGTGTAATCAGGGACTGGGTTGAATCAATTATTGTCGCGTTGATATTCGCGATGATTATTCGCACTTTTATTATTCAGGCTTTTAAAATTCCTACCGGTTCTATGCGAACTACGCTTTTAGAAGGAGACCTGATATTAGTAAATAAATTTATTTACGGGGTAAAGATACCTTTTGTGGATTTAAGGCTGCCTGCTGTTCGGCAGCCTGTGAGGGGGGATGTTATTGTTTTTATTTACCCCGAGGACCGCAAAAAGGATTTTATAAAAAGGCTTATCGGCCTTCCGGGCGAAACAGTTGAAATTAGAAATGGAACGGTTTATATAAACGGTAAGGCTTTGACAGATTCAGTGTTTGGCAAGATGTTTTATTATAATTATGGAGATTTTCAGGCGCAAGAATATAAAGTTACTGTTCCTAATGATAATTTTTTTGTTTTGGGTGATAATTCAGCTTCGTCTAAAGACAGCCGTTATTGGGGCTTTGTGCCCAGGAAAAATCTTTTAGGTAAAGCCATTGTGATTTATTGGCCGCCGCAGAGAATAAGGATAATTAAATAGACACGAATTACTACGAATAAGAAAGAAGGTGCGGGGTGAATTTTGCTAATAAGATTTCTATGTTTAGGATATTGTGTGTTCCTTTTTTTGTTGCTAGCCTGATATATTATTCGCCGGAAAAGGATTACTTTAGATTTATTGCTTTGGGTATTTTTGTCCTGGGTGTTATCTCTGATGCTGTGGACGGGTTTGTTGCCAGGATTTCAAAGCAGACGTCAAAAGCGGGCCTCGTGCTTGATCCTTTGGGCGATAAGCTGCTGCTTATGGGCGCGTTCATTTTTCTTTCAGAGGCAAGCAAATTACCTTTAAAATTTCCGCTCTGGATTACTCTTGTAGTTATAAGCAGGGATATAATTATTTTGCTCGGTACCGTGTTAATTTTTATGATTAAGCAAAAATTGGATATCTATCCTACAAAGTGGGGAAAAGTTACTACCGTGTTTCAGATGAGTTCGGTTATTTGCCTGCTTTTGAACTTTAAATTTTCCGGTGTCGTTTGGTACGCGGCTGTAATCTTTACTCTTGTTTCGGGAGCAGATTACATAAGGAGAGGATTTAAAATTTTATATGCTGTGGATAATAATAGGATTATTGGCTAGTTATCTTATCGGCTCAATACCCGTAGGTTATATATTGGGCCGCTTGATAAAACGCGTAGATATTAGAAATTTTGGTTCAGGAAATATAGGCGCGACTAACGCTTCAAGAGTTTTAGGCAAAGGTTGGGGCGTAGTTGTTTTGATTCTGGATATTTTGAAAGGTTTCATTTCTGTGGTTTTTTTGGGAGATATTTTGGTTTCGGTTACCGCGCCGTCTATGGCGCTTTGGCGCTCTGAAGAGTTCCTGCGAATTATTTTAGGCGCAAGTTCCATTTCGGGGCATAATTGGACAATATTCTTAAAGTTTAGGGGCGGTAAAGGTGTTGCTACGGCTCTGGGGGTATTAATAGGCTTATCAATTAAAATTTCCGGATTAAAACTAATATTGGGGTTATTAGTTTTAACTTGGATTATAGTTTTTTTAATTACCAGAATTGTTTCTATTGCTTCTGTTTTTTCGGCCGTTTGTTTTGTGATATACGCGATTATTTTTAAGCAATCCGCGTTAGTTATATCTTTGAGTGTTCTGTTTTGTTTTTTTGCTGTTATTCGCCACAGCTCCAATCTTAAAAGATTTCTGCAGGGCAAAGAACCAACTTTGTTTTAACCAAAATAAGGCTTTGTAAAAAATATTTCATTTTTGTTAATGTTTGACGGAAAGATTGTTACGGAAAATACCGGAGGAGATAGTGGCGATAGATGAAGGGGTTGTTAAGCATGTGGCGCATCTTGCGCGTATTGAATTGCAGCCGGGGGAATTGGAAAAATTATCCCGGCAATTGCAAAGTATCGTAGATTTTATTGATAAATTAAAAAAATTAAATATAGAAGGTGTTGAGCCTACAAGCCATATTTTGCCTATTAGTAATGTTTTGAGGCCAGATGAAACAAGAGAATCTTTATCTACTGATATGGCGCTTATGAACGCGCCTTGCCGCAAGGGTAATTTTTTCAGCGTGCCTAAGGCGATAGAATAAAATTAGGGTCATTCGTATTTAAGGTTAAAAAATATCCATAACTCTTTAATAAGCAACCGGATAACGAAAGTTCCTGTTTGCGCACGAAATTTTTTGCCGTGCGCTACGGTTTACTCCTCGTTTCCGCAGCGACTTACGTAAGAAAGAAGCGCTTCAACTCGTCGTAAATCCTTGCGCGCTTATGGCAAAAAAATTTCTAATTGCGCGCAAACAGGAACTTTCGTTATCTGATAATTGTTACTCCTTGCTACCTTAAATACGAAAGAACCTAAAATCAATATGATGGAATTGAATAAATTAACCGCGCATGAGCTTATTGAGAAGTTGAGCAGAGAAGAAATTACTTCTGATCAAATTGTATCCTGCCTTAATAAAAGAATAAATGCGATAGATTCTGAAGTCAAAGCCTATGCGCGCGTTGAAGACGGGTTAACCAGTTGGCCAGTTAACCAGTTGGCCAGTTATAATAATAACCGGCAAACCGGCAAACCGGCAAACCGGCAAACAGATCTACAAGGTATACCCATTTCCATAAAAGACAACATCTGCGCCGATGGTTTGAATACCGAATGCTGTTCTAAAATTCTTGAGGGATTCAAGCCGCCTTATGATGCTACGGTTATTAAGAGATTAAAAGAAGCTGGCGCGATTATATCGCCCTTAAAGACTAATATGGATGAATTTGCTTTTGGTTCTTCAACGGAAAATTCTTGCTTTGGCTCTACGCGAAATCCTTGGAATTTAGAATGCGTTCCGGGTGGTTCTTCCGGAGGGTCTGCTGCTTGTGTCGCGGCTGATGAGGCGATTTGGGCGTTAGGTTCGGATACGGGCGGTTCAATCCGCCAACCAGCATCTTTTTGCGGGGTAGTTGGTTTAAAGCCTACTTATGGCAGGGTTTCCCGTTATGGCCTGATTGCTTTCGCGTCCAGCCTTGATCAAATTGGCCCGATTACTAAGGATATCAGGGACTCCGCGTTACTGATGAACGTTATTGCCGGACATGACCCTAATGATTCAACTTCCGTTAACATAGATATTCCTGATTATACAAAATCTTTGGAGATGGATATTAAGGGGATAAAAATCGCTCTTCCTAAAGAATATTTTCCCGAAGGCCTTGATCCAGAAGTAAAAGATATAATAAATGAGGCAATAAATAAATTAAAATCGCAAGGAGCTTCTTTTGAAAATGTGTCTTTGCCTCATACAGAGTACGCGGTTGAGGTGTATTATATTATCGCGACTGCTGAGGCTAGTTCAAATCTTGCGAGGTTTGACGGAGTGCAGTACGGATTTAGAGTTCAAGACGCAAGGAACAAGACGCGGAATTTAATTGAAATGTATAAAAAAACAAGGGGAGAAGGGTTTGGGGAAGAAGCCAAAAGAAGAATAATCCTCGGCACTTTTATTTTGTCTCATGGATATTATGATGCTTATTATTTGCGCGCGTTAAAAGTGCGTACGCTTATAAAGCAGGATTTTGATCATGTTTTTAAGGGATTTGATTGCATAGTTACACCGACTTCACCTACGCCGGCATTTAAAATTGGAGAAAAGGTAGAGGATCCCTTAAAGATGTATCTTTCTGATATTTATACTATATCGGCAAATTTATCTGGAATACCCGCGATATCCATACCTTGTGGTTTTACTAAAAAGGGGCTCCCCGTGGGTTTACAGATTTTGGCTAAGCCATTTAACGAAGAAATGCTTTTTAGGGTTGCGTATGCTTATGAACAAAGTACTGAATGGCATAAAATGAAACCAAAGTTATAATTATTGTTAGCCGGTTAGCCAGTTAACCGGTTAGCCAGTGAACCGGTTAGCCAGTTAACCGGTTAGCCAGTGAACCGGCAAATCAAAATGGAATACGAACCAGTCATCGGATTAGAGGTCCATGTTCAATTAAAGACTAAGAGCAAGGCTTTTTGCGGCTGTTCCACGGAATTTGGCAAAGAGCCGAATTCACAGGTCTGTCCCGTATGTCTTGGTTTTCCGGGATCTCTGCCGGTTTTAAATAGGGTTTTTTTAGATTATGCCATTAAAGTAGCGCTTGCTTTAAATTGTACTGTTCAGGAAAAACATAAGTTTGACCGAAAAAATTATTTTTATCCGGATCTTCCTAAGAATTATCAAATCTCGCAATACGATTTACCTTTATCGAAAAAAGGATATCTGGATATTGTTGTGGGAGACAAGACTAAGCGCGTAGGCATAAACAGGGTGCATATGGAAGAGGACGCGGGAAAACTTATTCACGAAGAAGATACAAGCCTTGTTGATTTTAACCGCACGGGGATACCTTTATTAGAGATTGTCAGTGAGCCTGATATGAATTCTCCGGAAGAAGCCTATGAGTACCTTACTTTTTTAAAAAGCGTTTTAGGTTACCTTGATGTTTCTGATTGTGATATGGAAAAGGGGTCATTGCGCTGCGACGTTAATGTGTCTTTGAGGCCAAAGGGTGTTTTAGCTTTAGGCGTAAAAGCCGAATTAAAAAATATGAATTCCTTTAAAGGAACAAAGGATGCCCTGGTTTTTGAAATCAGGCGCCAGGAGGAAATTTTAAGAGAAGGCGGAAAAGTTATCCAGGAAACAAGATTATGGGACGCGAAATTGTCCGAGACATTTTCTATGCGCGTGAAAGAAGAGGCCAAAGATTATAGATATTTTCCTGAACCGGATTTAGCGCCTTTTATTATCAGCGCGCAAAAATTAGAAGAAATTAAAAAAAACATTCCTGAACTGCCTCGTCAGAAATTAGAGCGTTTTGTTAAAGATTTTTGTTTATCCGAAGGCTCTGCTAAGATTCTTGTTGGAATTAAGAAAGATGCTGATTACGCCCAAAGTTGCATAGAAAGTTGGGAAGGCAAAGACAAAAAGCCTGTGGTAAACTGGTTAATCGGCCCGTTGCTTTTTGAAGCCAATAAAAGAAAATGCGGCATTTCAGATTTGAATATCCCCGGAGGCAATATTGAATTAATAAATTTGATTAAATCCGCGGAAGAGGCAAAAATCTCAAATTTAGCGGCAAAAGGCGTATTAAGCGAATCGCTCGACACGGCCAAGCTAGCCAGAGAGATAATATTAGAGAAAAATCTTTATCAAGTTTCTGATACTGAAAGCTTGGATAAAATTGCTGAAGAAATCATTAAGGGAAATCCCAAATCAGTTATGGATTATAAGCAGGGTAAAGCCAACGCGATAATGTTTTTGGTTGGCCAGATGATGAAGAAATCAAATGGTAAGGCAAATCCTATTGTGGCGAGGGATATTTTAAAAAAAATGTTGACGGATGGAGGTTAGGTAAATGCGTAAGAAATTTTTGATTTTTGTGCTTTTTATCGTGATTATTTTCACTAGTTATTCAACCGCGGTTTCGGAAATTGAAAAGAAAAATAAGGACGATATTTATAAGCAAGTGAAACTTTTTTCGGATGCGTTAGTTATGATACAAACCGATTACGTTAACGACGTTTCGTCTAAGAGTTTGATCTATGGCGCGCTAAAAGGCATGCTTTCTTCTTTAGATCCGTATAGTCAGTTTATGGATCCTGACGCGTATAATGAATTAAAGGCTGATACCGAAGGAAAATTCGGTGGCATAGGAATTGAGATTACTATGAAGGATAGCCTTTTAACCGTGGTAACTCCGATGCAGGATACTCCGGCTTGGGAGGCAGGCATAAAAACTAATGACCGGATTGTTAAAATTGATAATAAATTGATACGCAATATAACCCTTATGGACGCGGTAAGGAAATTAAGAGGAAAGCCTGGGAGCGTTGTGGATATTACTATTTTGCGGGAATCAGAAAAAAAGATTTTGGAATTTAAGATCGTGAGAGATATTATTAAAATAAAGGATATTAAGGAAGCCAGAATTTTGGATGATGGAATCGGATACATCCGTTTGGCTGAATTCAGGGAGAATACGCCGAATGATTTCGATGTTGCTTTCGAAAATTTATCTAAATCTAATATGAGCGGTTTTATATTGGATTTACGAAATAATCCCGGCGGCTTGTTAGATATAGCGGTTAGAATCGCGGAGAGATTTGTCGAAAAAGGTAAAGTGATAGTGTCCATAAAAGGCAGAAAAATAACCCAAAGCCTGGAATTCGTTTCGCGCGCGGTTAACCCCAGTTTGCGCCTGCCAATGGTTGTATTAATTAACGAAGGTTCTGTTTCGGGCAGTGAAATAGTCGCGGGCTGCCTGCATGATTATGGAAGGGCTATAATAGTAGGCATTAAATCTTATGGCAAAGGTTCCGTGCAAACGGTTATACCGTTAGGCGATGGCTCGGCTTTGCGGCTTACAACCAGTAAGTATTTTACTCCTAAGGGCATAGAAATTCACGGCAAAGGTGTCATTCCTGATATTGTTGTGGAGGAAACAAAGGTTGTAGCGCCTAAGGCTGAAGAAGATAAGCCGGAAGACGTGTTTAAAAAAATAGAACAAAAGGAAAAAATAAAAAAAGAAGAAAAGGCCTTTGATTATAAATCTGATAATCAGCTATCCCGGGCAGTTGATATTTTGAAGGCGATTAGGATATATAAAGAAATCAAATAGTTATTATTGAAACCTTCATTTTTGCTATGTATACTTTAGGTATTGAAACTTCCTGTGATGAAACTTCCGCCGCGGTAGTTAAAAACGGAAAGGAAGTTTTGTCTTGCGCGATTAGTTCAAGCCTTAAGCTTCATAAAATTTACGGCGGGGTTATTCCTGAAATTGCGTCACGCGCGCAATTAGAGACAATTACTGATGTGACGGATCTCGCCATGAGAGAAGCAAAGCTTAATTTCAAAGATATAAACTTAATATGTGTTACTAGCGGGCCGGGCCTCATAGGCTCTTTGTTTGTGGGGATATCTTTTGCTAAAGCGCTAAGCTTTGGGTTAAGCATTCCTTTATTAGGCGTTAATCATGTTAAAAGTCATATTTACGCTAATTTTTTGAACGTGAAAGGAGCAAGCCGCGCCGCTAAAGTAAGATTTCCTTTTGTGGCTTTGGTGGTTTCCGGGGGGCATACGAGTTTATACTTTGTCGGAGATTTTGACAGGATAGAACTTTTAGGGCAAACGCGGGATGACGCCTGCGGAGAGGCATTCGATAAAGTAGCTAAAATTTTAGGGTTGGGTTATCCGGGCGGGCCTTTTATCGAAAAATTGGCAAAAAACGGTAATCCTAATAAAATAAAATTTCGTTGTTCTGATACAGGGGAGGCGCTGAATTTTAGTTTCAGCGGGATTAAGACGGCAGTGTTTTATTATGTTAGCCGGTTAGCCGGTTCGCCGGTTAGTCAGTTAAGCAGGCAAACAGGCAAACAGGCAAACAGGCAAACCAGAGATATTGCCGCTTCGTTTCAGGAAGCAGCTATAGATGCGTTAATTAAAAAATCTTTTTTAGCCTGTGAGTTGAAAAGAACAAACCGGCTTGTTATTGGCGGTGGAGTAGTAGTAAACAACCGGCTAAGGGAAAAATTTTTAGATGCCGCGAAAAGGAGCGGTATTGATTGTTTATTTCCGGCTAAAAATTTTTGTATGGATAACGCGGCAATGGTTGCCGGATTTGGTTTCCAATTATTTAAAAAAGGCAGTAGATCGGGGTTAGATTTGGATTTGGAGCTATCTAGTTAGGCAGTTAGCCAGTTAGCCGACAAACCGGCACACTGGCTAACGGGCATACTAATACGGGTGAAAATATGCTTACAGACAGTCAGATTATTGGGCGCTTGGCATTAAGTATAATTTTAAGCGGTTTTATCGGTTTTGAACGCCAGTTGCATCGCAGAACCGCTGGATTACGCACGCATATCCTGGTATCTTTGGGCTCTTGCCTGATCATGTTGACATCGTTATATATATTTGATATATATAAAGCTTACGTTCCGCTTGATCCAGCGCGAATTGCCGCGGGAGTAATTACCGGCATTGGATTTCTGGGCGCGGGAGCAATAATTAGGGAAAAGGAAGGAATAAAAGGGATTACCACAGCCGCAAGCCTTTGGGTGGTGGCAGGAATAGGTTTAGCTGTAGGCTGTGGTTTTTTAAAAGCCGCTATTTATACCGCGGTTTTAGCGTTAATAGTGCTTTTTTTTCTTCGATATTTGGAAGAAATGATATTTAGCGAGAAAGAGGGGAAAGATAGCGTATAGAAAAACTCTACGCTCTACGTTAAAAAAAAGGAGGTAAGCCATGGCATTTAAAAAAAAGGCGGAAGAAAAGATTCTTGACGTTGATGCCGCGATGCAAGGCAATTTAAGTTTTAAGGATTCGGTTAACTTGCGCATAAATGGAAAATTTGAAGGAACTTTGGATACTAAGGGTAATTTAACTGTAGGCCAGGCTGCTATTATCATGGCTGATATTGTGGGTGATAATATTATTGTTGGCGGCAGGGTTAAAGGAAAGATAGTTGCTAAGGAGAGGCTGACGCTTCTGCCTTCAGCAATAGTTGAAGGTAACATCTATCCGGCAAAGTTGAATATCGCGGAAGGCGCGATTCTTGAAGGCGTTTGTTTTATGCTACGGGATTATTTAAATGTTGAGGAATTAACAAGGTATCTTGAGGTGAACGCGGATACGGTTATGGAGTGGGTGAATTCCGGAAGGATACCCGCTCAAAAAGAAGGTAGTGATTGGAAGTTTGAGAGAAAGGCGATTGATTCCTGGGTTGCTTCAGGTAAAATCAGTAAATAAAAATGGCGGAAGAAAAACTTTTAACTGTTAGAGATGTTTCTAGCGTCTTGGGTATTTCGGAAAAAGAAGTGCTGGATTTAGCTGAAAAGGGCGCTTTGCCTGCTTATAAGGTTGGCGGGGTATACTTAAGATTCAAGAAGGAACAGGTTCTTGAGTTTAAAAAGTCTACCGGAGCCGTTTCTTTAAAACACAATGTTGTTCAAGAGTATTCGGTTAAAGATAGAATCAGTGATTTTTTTTATTTTAATGATTTTTACATTTTTGCCGCGCTAATTATTTTTTTGTTAGTGGTTATTATATTCCGGTGAAAAAATGATTACACAGATTTTTTAAACAAGATTACACAGATTAAAGCTAAATCTATGCAATCAATTTTACTTAAATGATTTCTAAAAAAGGTTTTTGCGATTTAGGTTTTGCCAAAATTGATATAGATAGGCATAAAAGAAGAGGCTTCGCGGAAGTAATATATTGCCCGGGAAAAACCAAAGCTCACCTTAAAAAAATTTCTACCGAGTTGTTAAAAAATAAACAGAACCTTTTGCTTACTAAGTTAGATAAATTGACATTCGCGTATCTAAAGAGGCTTTTTCCCAGGCTAAAATATAATCGATTAGCAAAAATAGGTTATATTCTTAAGAGCCCGCGGCTTAAAAAGAAGGGTTTAGTCATGGTTATTTCCGCGGGCACTTCAGATATGCCTGTGGCAGAAGAGGCGGCGGCTACTTTAGAAATAATGGGAAACAAAGTGAAGAGAATTTATGACGCGGGCGTAGCCGGGGTTCATCGTATTTTGAATTACGTTGACATTATAAGAAAAGCAAATGTGCTTATAGTGGTTGCGGGCATGGAAGGCGCGTTAGCAAGCTTAGTTAGCTCAATGACGAGGGGCGCGGTTATTGCCGTGCCTACAAGCTGCGGTTATGGCGCGAGTTTTGGAGGTTTGTCAGCGCTTTTGGCTATGCTTAACAGCTGCTCTCCGGGTGTGGTAGTGGTTAATATAGATAATGGTTTTGGCGCGGGATATTTCGCGAATCTAATAAATAAATAAATGCAAAAATCAAAAATCAAAAATGCAAAAGTTTTGGAAAGAGCGATTGATTTTCACGGCCACCTCGGGCCGTATTTGGTTTTGGGGATTTTGGCAGGGGAATTTGCCTTAAAAAAACTTAAGTGCAAGAAATATTTTGGCTTTAGAGTTAAGGTTTTTGGGGCGGATAAAAAACCAAAATCCTGCCTTATTGATGGGTTACAGCTGTCTACTGGAGCAACTTTTGGTAAAGGGAATATTGAAAAGGCCGCGGGAAAAACAATTAAGATAGTTTTTCAGAATAGAACTAATAACGAAAAGATTGTTTTGAAATTAAAAGACGGGCTTAAGCAAATATTAGAGGTAACAAAAGATAAGAAAGATTCAGAATTATTAGCAATCGCGCTTTATAAGACAAATTACTTTAGGCTTTTTGATTTGGTTTAACCCGCCAAGTTTGGGTTTAAATAAGGATTACATGCGGCACAGATTAGCACAGATGAAATGCTGCGTGATGAACACAGATATTGTCAGGAAAATCTGTGCTCATCCGTGTTTTTTAATCTGTGCTAATCCGTGTATTATATGCCTCTCTCCGGACTAGATATCTATAAATTATTACCGAAAACTAATTGCCGTAAATGCGGTTTTGCTACTTGTCTTGCTTTTGCTATGCAATTGGCAAAAAAAGCCTTGAGTATTGATAAGTGCCCTTATATAGCAGAAGAATCAAGGAAAACATTGGAAGAGGCAAGCCTTCCGCCTATAAAATTAGTTACTATCGGCGCGGGCGGCTCATCTTTTGAAATTGGCAATGAAACGGTTATGTTTCGGCACGAAGAAAAATTTCATCACCCTTGTGGTATCGGGATTATTATTGAAGATACTCTGACGGATACCCAAATAAAATTTAGATTAGAAAAAATTAGCAGCCTGAGGTTTGAGCGTGTCGGACAGAAACTAGACATAAATCTCATAGCGGTTAGGCAAAATAGTGATAAAAAGAGATTTGTTGAAGCAGTTAAGTTAATTTCTTCACATACGCTTCTCGCGTTGGCTCTCATGAGTAATGATGAAGGGTCTCTTAGGGAAGCATTAGAAATAACCAAAGATAAAAAACCGCTGATTTATTCCGCGACAAGAGAAAACATCGGCTGGATTTCTAAATTGGCGTTAGAGTATAAAGCGCTTTTGGTTGTTTCCGGGCCGGATTTAGAATCTATCCCTATCCTTACTGATGAATTATATAAACAAGGGGTTAGTGAATTAGTTATAGAGCCGCAAGGCCAGGGTTTAGCTGAAAAAATCTGGGTTTTAACGCAAGCCAGAAGACAGGCGCTTAAAAAATCTAATCGGTCTTTAGGATACCCAATCTTAACAGTCATTGATAAAGACGATTTTTATGATGAAGCGATAGAGGCAGCCACCTATATTTTAAAATACGCGCAGATTATTTTAATAAAGGGTTCTGAAGTGTGGCAGGCCCTGTCTTTTCTTGCTTTAAGGCAAAATATTTATACTGATCCGCAAAAGCCATTACAGATTGAGCCTAACCTTTATGCTGTGGGTTCTGTTAATGATAATTCACCTGTTTTGGTTACTACTAATTTTTCGCTTACGTATCACACTGTGTTGAGTGAGGTGGAGGCAAGCAAAGTGCCTTCGTATATCGCTAGTATAAATACTGATGGAATGTCGGTTTTAACTGCTTGGGCGGCAGAAAAGTTTACGCCGGAAAGGATAACTGATTCAATAAATAAATTCGCTCTAAAAGATGTTGTTTCGCATAACAGGTTAATTATACCCGGTTATGTCGCGGTAATAAGCGGAGATCTGGAAGAGAAATCAGGCTGGCAGGTTGTGGTAGGGCCAAAAGAAGCAGCGGGAATTCCAGCGTTTTTGAAGAATTTAGTATAAATACAAAAATTAAGATATCGAGCGTAGAATGGGTAGAAAAAATTTTTGGTTCTTTTGTTTGAAGTGTAACGGAATTAATGTAAGGACTTGATAGGTAAGGAGGAAATAAAAAAGCATCAATTGTCAGAGAAAAACCGATAGAATTTGTTTATAATAACAATTTGCCGGGACTCGTGGTATCTGGGCGGGCAAGCCCGCCCCTACGGGTCGCTAATAGTCTCTGTAAATCGCCGCGTAGGGGCGGGCTTGCCCGCCCAGGCATTTACGCAAACTAGATATATACTTATTACCTTAAATAAATACGAAAGAACCAAATTTTTTAATTATTCGCTCTACACCCTACGCTAAAAATAAGAGTATGGAAAAGTTTAAAGTAACATTTTATCCGGATAATAAAACCATAGAAGTAGAGAAAGGTAAAACTATCCTTTCCGCGGCGATTTCCGCGGGGGTTTGTGTTAATTCCGGCTGTGGCGGTGATGGTGTTTGCGGCCGGTGCAAGGTAATTTTAAAAAAAGGCAAAGTTTTAATGCAACCCACAGGGTTATTGAGCAGGGAAGAAAAAGATAGAGGCGTATATCTTGCTTGTTTATCAGCGATACAAAGTGATTTAGAAGTAGAGATTCCTTCAGAGTCGCGCGTAGATTTTGAAAAATTAGGGGCAAAAACAGAGATAGAAGAGATTGAGCTGGCAATGCCCAGCTCAGAAGAGGAAAAATTTAAATTTTTCCCGCTTACTTATAAATTATATTTAGAATTATGTCCGCCTGATTTGGATGATAAGATAAGTGATTTGGAAAGAGTTTATCGCGAAATTAAAAGGATTCAAGAGGGAGTTGTTTTGCGTACTAGCATTGCCAATATTCGCGATCTCGGAGAGTTATTGCGTTCCAGTGATTGGAAAATTACCGTTACTCTGACAAAGATAAACATTGAGGCCGAAATTATTTTGATTGAGCCCGGTAATACTTTGGATAAGAATTTTGGTTTATGTTTTGATATTGGTACTACAACTATTTCGGGCCAGTTGGTAAACTTAACCAGCGGGAAAATTTTAGGCGCTAAAGCTGTTTATAACAAGCAGGCAAGTTTTGGCAGCGATATTATCGCGCGTATACTTTATGCCCGTAAGCCCGAGGGGCTTCTTCAATTACACCGCGCGGTAACTGAAGAAATGAACGCGATGATTCAGGAGCTTACTTGTCAGCACGGTATTGACCTTAATGATATCACTTGTGTGTTATGCGCCGGAAACACCACTATGATTCATCTGCTATTGCGTATTGATCCTGCTTATATCAGAAAGGAGCCGTATGTGCCTGTGGCAAATTTTTTGCCGGTGAGCCGCGCGGTTGAGGCAGGAATTAAAATTAATCCTCACGGGATTTTGTTTTGTTCGCCCGGAGTAGCAAGTTATGTAGGCGGAGATGTTACCAGCGGTATTTTATTCTGCGGCTTAAATCATAAAAAGGATTTAAGCATATTGATTGATATTGGGACTAACGGCGAGATAATTTTGGGTGACAAAGAGTTCCTGATAGCTTGCGCGGCTTCCGCGGGGCCGGCGTTTGAAGGAAGCGGCCTTGCTTGCGGTATGCGCGCGGGAAAGGGAGCAATCCAAAAAGTAAAAATTGAGCCGGGAAGCCTAGAGGTAAAATATGAAACCATAGGTGATGCCGCTCCGCGCGGTATTTGCGGTTCAGGCTATATTGATTTAATTGCCCAGATGCTAGAATGCGGAATTTTGGATAAAGATGGCTCGATAAAAGATATAAAGAATAAGCGTATCCGTGAGGTTGAGCGGAAACGGGAATTTACGGTTGTTTTTAAGGAAGATTCTCTCGCGCTCTCAGATATAATAATTACTGATTTGGATATTGATAATTTAAAACGCGCCAAGGCGGCTATTTATTCGGCA
Organism: Omnitrophica bacterium GWA2_41_15; assembly: GCA_919901915.1. GTDB lineage: Bacteria > Omnitrophota > Gorgyraeia > Gygaellales > Profunditerraquicolaceae > CAKKQB01. The sequence continues at coordinate 6,814 of CAKKQB010000010.1, read as the reverse complement.
GCTTCAGTTTTGGTAAGACATATGAATTTGGATTTTACTAAAATAGAAACTATTTTTATTGCCGGCGGATTTGGAACCGCGATAGATATTGATAGCGCGGTAAAAATAGGCTTGTTACCTGATTTAGACAGGAAGCGTTTTGTGTTTATAGGGAACAGTTCATTGGCAGGCGCTTATAAAATGATTTTATCGCGCGAAGCGCGAGAGAAGGCAGATCAAATCGCCTGCGGCGTAACTTATTTTGAGTTGTCAGTTGAGCCGGGTTATATGGATGAATATATGGCGGCATTATTTTTTCCGCATACGGATTTAACTAAATTCCCAAGCGTAGGATTAGCGTAGAGCGGATAGCGTAGAGTAAAAACTATCCGCTATACGCTATACGCTATACGCTATACGCCGATATGACAGTATTAGAAAAGTGGACTGGTAAAGTTAACACGGTAACTATCGGGGCAACGAAGGCGCAAGGAGGGGGGAGGTCCTCTGTAATAAAAGTTGGCGGTGAAGAATCCCTGCCTTTTTTATTTCAGGAAGGCGCTATCGCGAATAAGCCGGTAATTGCGTATGAGATTTGGGATATCGCGCCTGTTGATTGGCCGCGGGAATTAATTGAGCCTTATGGCGATGTTTTAAATGATTCTTTAGAATGGGCGCAAAAATGCGTCAGAGAATATAAGGCTGAAATGCTCTGTGTCCGCCTGCAGGGAGCGCATCCGGATTTTGGAAATAAATCCGCGGAGGAAGAGGCAGAATTTATTTCGCGATTATTAAAAACGGTTGAGGTTCCTCTGATTATTGTCGGCAGTCAGGACGATGATAAAGATAATTTAGTTTTGCCTGCTTGTTGTGAAGTTAGCCGGGGGGAGAGATGTTTAATTGGAAGCGCCTCAACAGATAATTATAAAACATTGGCAGTAAGCGCTCTGGCGGATGGTCATAATATTATTGCTGAATCACCCATTGATATAAATATTGCCAAACAATTAAATATTCTTATTTCTGATATGGGATTAGGCTTAGACCGCATTGTAATGAATCCGACTATAGGCGCTTTGGGTTATGGATTGGAGTATGCTTATTCAATAATGGAGCGCGGCCGTTTAGCGGCATTATCAGGAGATAAGGCAGTTGCTTCGCCATTTATTTGTTTTGTTGCCCAGGAAACATGGAAGACAAAAGAGGCAAGGGTTACTCAGCAAGAATTTCCTTCATGGGGTTCGGAATCAGAGCGCGGCATAATCTGGGAGATTGTCACTGCCACCGCGCTTTTGCAGGCAGGAGCTGATATCTTAGTAATGCGGCATCCAAAGGCGATAGAGAAGATAGATAAGTATATAGACGAGTTAATGGATAGCGGATAGCGTTTAGCGTATAGCGATAGTGGGATTGTTGCGAAATGCATTAAAATCGTCATACCGGCGAAAGCCGGTATCCATAAGTTTATTGGAATCAAAGAGTCCTGGATTCCGGCGACCGAGGGCAGAATTGCCCGAGGAAGTGTCAGAGCCTAACTGGGCTTGACCTTTCGCCGGAATGACGAAAAAGAGCATTTCGTAACAGCCTCATAGTAAAAATTTATCCGCTAAACGTTATACGCTTTACGCTAATTTAATATGTTTATAATCGGCGAATTGATTAATGGGATGTATGCCAATATTGGCAGGGCGATAAGAGAAAAAAATAAAGATGAGATTAAAAGATGCGCTGTTGCTCAGATAAGCGCGGGCGCGGATGCTTTAGATGTAAATTGCGGCCCGGACTCGCGGAACCCCATATCTGATATTCAATGGCTAATTCAAGTCATTCAAGAGGTAACGGATAAGCCTTTGTGCATTGATTCAAGCAAGCCACAGGTTATTAAATCAGGGTTAGAGGTTATTAAAAATAAGGTAATTATAAATTCTACCACTGCTGATCTTGAAAAATTAGACATACTGGTGCCTTTGGCCAAAAAATATAATGCCAAGCTCATTGGTTTGACCATTAGCGCGAAAGGCATCCCGCAGAATAAAGATCAGAGATTAGAGTTAGCGGCAACCATTGTTGCCAGCTGTAGCGAGCAAGGGTTTCCTATTGAGGACCTTTATCTTGATCCTATAGTTTTGCCGGTTAATGTAGCGCAGGCACAGATGAGAGATATCTTAGAGGTTATAAATGAATTTAAGATTATTTCCGAACCTTCCCCCAAAAGTATAGTTGGTTTAAGTAATGTTTCGCAAGGCGCTTGCAATCGCAGTTTAATTAATCGTACATTTTTGACTATGGCAATTGCCTTTGGCTTAGATGCCGCGATATTAGACCCCCTAGATAAAGATTTGCTAGACGCTTCAATTACCGCGGAGCTAATCTTAAATAAGCAAATATACTGCGGTTCCTACCTAGAAGCATATAGGAAATTGCTTTAGAGCAAAACAAAACAACATACCGGGTTTGATAAATCGAATCCCTGCAAAATAACAAAAATTTGCTATTTCATAGTAGGGGGCGGGTTTCAAACCCGCCCCCTACTTTCGGTTAGATTTAATGTGAGACAATTCGATTTAAAAAAAATTGTTTGTTTCAAATCAAAAACTGACTCAATGTGAAGAGATTGCTGAAAAAATCGAATTCATGGCTAAGGACGTGAGTATGAATGGACGCCTTGTTCTGGTATTTAAGTCCAAAGAGTTTGAAGTTTTGGTGAATGCTTTGTGAAAACTGGAGTAGTAGGAGTAACGGGGACGGTTCTTAAGATGAACTAAAAGTGTCCCTTTGATAGGGGCGGTTCTAGTTCGGGTCAATTTTAAGTTGCGCCAAGATATTTAAAAGAAGGGGTTTGTTTCGAATATTTTTTACTATATTATCCTTTAAAAGCAAGATTATTTCATGGCAATAAAGAAGCGATAAGTTGCTCCACCCATCTTTTAATGCCTTTGCTGCCCGCAGGATTTTTAAATCAACAGGATTAAGTTTAGAGGTATATTCTTGGTTTTTGAGGGTAATCTCTATTCGGTTTAAATCAATTCCCCCGGTTTCATTGTCTATTTGAACAGGTGAATTGGCAGATTGCGGTACCTTGTCGTTAATCAATTCGCCTGCAAGATCTTCGTTATTCGTAATAATCACCGCGGTAACTTCTTCCGCCATAAGCCGGGCTTCTCTTTTGAAATATTCTATTACTTTTAGCCCTTTTTCTGCCATTTCTTCTGTTTTCGCGAGATCGTCCATTAAATTAGAGAAAGTTTTTTCACTAAATACTTCTGCCGCTCCCGCGTTAACCAAAGCCGTTTTTGCTTCTAGATTGTTGATCCAAGCACCATCAAAAAATAAAACTCCTTTTCCCTGGATAGGCTCCATGATATTTCTATCACAACCAGTTATGGACAGCGGATCCGCTATGCCGTACATACTAAGAAGCTCTCCGATAGTATTAAGTATTAAAATATTATTGTCTCCAATGTCCGGCAAAGGATCTGCCGCGTTATCGCGGATAATAATAGATTGATTGTTAAGGCTGTCCAATAATTTTAATTCTTTTTCGCTCTTTTTTCTTCTAAAACCAACAATAGTCAATGGACGTTCTTTGCAGGGAAGATTGCTGTAGAGAGCATTATAAACCCGCATAAACTTATTGAATTCCGCGTCTGAAGGCGAACCTATAACAATTACTTTTCTTGAACCTGCGTTAAGGTCTTTTTTTATTTTATCTAATTTTTCTTTTGAGCTTTCTTGCGGAAGACTAAATTTAAATGGCATTTCAGGTATTGATATTGAAAGAAAGCCTTTAGAAAAATCAGGTTGTATCTTGTCATTGCCATGAAACATTATTTCGATGGTTTTTTTATCATTAAGTTCCGTGCCTATTTTTATGGCATATCCGGGAAAAAATCCTAAAATTTGTTCATAGCTTATTTCTCCCTCATAGCGTATAAGTATTTGGTCTTTATTTATTCCCATGGCTTCTATTAAGCTTTTTGCCGCGTTGACATGGACCATCATGTGTATATCTATAATGAATTTTATTGAATCACCCTTAATTATTGCCTCAACCTTATTCTTTAAATAATTAATAAATCCTTGCGGATTTTTGAAAAGACTCCAGTGATTCCGTATCCATCTTCTCTCGAAAAAATATTTTTCATTATGTTTGGTATTATATTCCGCGAAGTAACTAAATATACGCAATAATTCTGACAATTCTTTTTGGCTATAATTAAAAATTTCATACGCCTTATCAGGTTCGTCTTTCAATATGCGCAACATTTTTAAATAATAATGAAAATTTGGAACTGGAATCTCATTGCCGTAAATTTCCAGGAACATGTTTTCCGCTTCATCTTTACTAATAATTTTTTCTTTTATGATAAGACCTGCGTTGATAAAGGCATTAAGATTTTGAAGGCTGGCATCACGAATCTCGCTATGCTGGTCATTTAGGCCAGTGTAGAAGGTTTCTAAGAGATGATTTTTTTCCGCTTCTTCTTGAGTAATAAACCCCGCGTTAATAAGGGATTCAAGGGCGCGCAAACTGTTCAGTTGGATATAGAAATGCGGATTATTTAATCCCATACGAAAAAATCCTAAAAGATTATTTTCTTCCGCTTCTTTTTTGGTAACAATGCCCGTGTCAATATATGGCCTAAGAAATAGCAAATTGTTTAGCCAAATCCGTTGAGCTGGGTTATATAATAATTCTTTAAAAGTAAATTCTAAGAGGCCCACTGCCTTTACCTCCTTTCTTGCTTCTGTTATATCGGCAATGCCCGCGTTAGTAAGGGATTTAAAAAGTTGGGAATATTTTAAACGAAAATTATTATCCGGATTACTCAAGCCATTTAAAGCAATCTCAAAAAGGCGATTGTCTCTTGCTTCTTTTTCGGTAACAACTCCCGCGTCAATAAGGACTTTAAGGAAGCGCAAGCTATCATATTGGATGTGTATGTTTGGATTATTTAATTTTTTAAGAACAGTTTGCAAGAGGTCTATTTCTTTTGTTTTTTCTTCCACCTTTCCCTTTGTGACGAAATTTGCGTCAATAAGGGATTCAAGAACCTGCCAGTAGATTGAATAGGCAAACATCCAATCGGGCTTATTTAATTTTTCGAAAGCAACCTCAAAAAGACGACTCTCTTCCGTTTCTTCTTTAGTAACAACACCAGCGTCAATAAGAAATTTTAGGAATTGCAAATTATTTAATTGAATATGCTTGTTCGGATTATCTAATTCTTTAAAAACAACTTTCAAGAGCCCTGTTTCTTTTACTCTTTTTATCGCCTCTTCTTTTGTGACAATACTTGCATCAATAAGAGCCTTAAGGAGTCGGTAATATTTTAAACGAAAATTATTATCCGGATTACTCAAGCCATTTAAAGCAATTTCAAAAAGGTGATTCTCTTCCGCCTCTTCTTCAGTAACAAGTCCCGCGCTAATAAAGGACGTAGAGAGTTTTAAATTGGCTTCCAAAATGTGTTTATGCCAACCGTGTAAGCCGCTAAGAGCAGAATTTTTGATATCTAAAAATAATATTGTCCTTTCTAACTTTTCTTGAGAGATATTTTTACACCAATTTTGAAAATTTTCATAAGCAATAGCACTGCTTGTTGTGCCCCGATCTTTAGATATTTCCGCGGTAACATATTTTTTGTCCTTAGAAGGAGAAAGAGATATCTTTAAGCTGTATCCTTTTTTAGATAATTTGATTTTTAGAGGAAGGGCGCGGCAGCTAGCCCATTTAGCTAGATAATAGTAAATCCTTATTAGTTTTTGGAATTCCGCGTTATTAATAAGATCTCCGGGGTTCTTTGTAAGTTTATTCAACCTTGTTCCTAGCGATTTCTGAAGAATGGTTAGCTTTTCATTCGATTTTTCAAAAAAATCTCTGTCTATATTTAAAATTTTAAGAAAAAGATTGTAAACATTTTCTGATTCCCTATCATAGGGGATTATTTTAAATGTTGCTTTGGCAGGAGGTACGCTATCACCAGAAACATTAGAGCTTACGGGCAGAGGCGCGCTATCAGCAGAAACATCAGAACTTACGGGCAATGGCTCTGTATCTTTTTTCTTAGGCTTTTTAGGTGTATTTTTGTCATCCTTGGTGGCTAACCTTAAAAATTCAGGCGATACTTTCATAACGTTTTCTCCACCCTCAAAAGGTTTTCTCCTGAATCTTACCTCAATAAGTCCTGTTTCGGTAATTTTCTTAACTTCCCCTAAGCCAAAATTACCATACCAAACCTTGTCTCCCGCTTGAAAGGATGTTCTTAGCTCGTTATTCGGAGTAATAACTTTTATTTTTGAGGGAATCGGACTTTCTGTAGTAGTAGCTATAGCAAGGATTTTTCCAGGGTTTCTTTGAAGGGTTATCAATTTTTTAATTACAGCAGAAGAACCAGTAAATATCTCGGCGCCGTTTTCTTTAAAAAAAGTTATCCCGCCGCTCCAATACATCCGTTTTAAGCCAAAAAGCGTATCTTGGAGCTTGTATTCCCCTTGTTGGTAAGATTTAAGATATTCCTGCCAGAGAGTTTGTTTTGACCATGGAACTTGGGATTCTAAGCCAGCGGTTGTGCCGGAGTTGATGTAGGGGTCGTAGGGGTTAGTATTTCGTGAAGCGTGAAGCGTATCTCGTGAAGCGCATTTTGTATCTTGCGTTGCGCGAGATACGGATGAGTGTTTACGTTTAAACCATTCCGCCAGAATTAACGAGTGATATATTTGACGTAGAGGCGCGTAGCGCGGTGAGGTGTTGATGTCTTGGGTGATTGCGGGGAGAATGATTTCCTTCATCAGTTGTTCGGAGATGTTTTGTATCTCGTTATTCGTGAATCGT
>CAKKQB010000009.1 GCA_919901915.1 Omnitrophica bacterium GWA2_41_15 | reverse complement strand
ACTTCCAACCCTTTACAGCAATTCCTTCGCCCTTATTACGAATGATTCTTTATTTTTTAATTTTTGCGGTTGGGGGAGTGTAAAAATAAAGGGACGGTTTTATTTTTTTGGATCTAAAAATAAAACCGTCCCTTTATTTTTTTGATGTTGGTCTACTTCGATAGTTTGGTTACATTGGTTGCTTGGTCGCCTTTGGGGCCTTGCGTAACTTCGAATTCAACTTCGTCGCCTTCCATTAAAGATTTATAGCCTTCACCCGCGATAGCGCTGAAGTGCACAAATACATCTTTGCCATCATCACTAGTGATAAAACCATAACCTTTCTGGTTGGAGAACCACTTTATTTTTCCTTTTGCCATTTGTTTTTTGTTCACCTCCTCCGCTAATAAAAAACCGTAAAGCTGTATGAGACGTTAATTCTGCTTTACGGTTTGGTTATTGTTCACAAAATCTTCACTCCATTAAAAACCTTACCCCATAAAAAATCTAACGAGGCAACCCTATTTACACAAATAAGTATAGCTTTTTTTTTGGGATTGTCAATATTTTTTTTTGTGATACAATCAAATGATGATTTTGTTTGATTTTCATTCCGCTAACGGCGGGGTAAAGTTTTTTGCCGACGTAGCTCAGTTGGTAGAGCAAGTGTTTCGTAAACACTAGGTCGGAGGTTCGATCCCTCTCGTCGGCTTATAAGTGACTGTTGCAAAATAGCTCAAAGTCGTCATTCCGGCGAAAGCCGGAATCCAGAACTTTTTGATTTCAACAAACTTATGGATACCGGCGACCGAGGGCGAAATGCCCGAGGAAGTGTCAGAGCCTAACTGGGCTCGACCTTTCGCCGGTATGACGATTTTAATGTATTTCGCAACAATCCCATAACGCAATATGCCTAGATTTAGGAAGATTTTAAAAAATCGTAATTTCTTTTTGCTTTGGTTGGGTCAACTTATCTCGCAGGTAGGGGACCGTTTAGGCCAGGTGGCATTGATTGGTTTTGTTTCGATGCGTCCTGGGAGCTCTCCCGTAGAAATTGCCAAGATTCTTGCCTTTACCATGATTCCCGTGTTTGTGATTGGGCCAATTGCCGGAGTTTATGTAGATAGATGGGACAGGCGCCGGACTATGTATTTAAGCGATTTTTCTCGCGCGATTCTGGTGATGTTGATTCCGCTTTTTCTTTTTCATGTAAGAAGCCTTTTCTTGGTATACTTTATCGTTTTCCTTGTTTTTTGTATCGGCAGGTTTTTTATCCCCGCGAAGTTGGTTATAGTTTCGGACCTGGTTAAAGAAAATGATTTGCTTCTGGCTAATTCTTTGATAAATATCACAGGTATGATAGCCGCTATTGTGGGATTTGGCATAAGCGGTATCATTGTAGAGAAATGTAAGCCTAGAAACGGACTTTATTTAGACTCTTTAAGCTTTCTTGTTTCCGCTATTTTAATATTCTTTATTTCAAAGAAGTCAGGCCCTATGTTGGGGTTTAAAGAGATGGGCAGGGAAATAGTGGAAATACTCAAGAAATCTGTTTTACTTGAACTTAAGGAAGGGGCATTGTATTTTTTTAGGAATAAAGAAATAAGGTTTGCCGCAATCGTAATGTTTATTCTCTCTGCCGCTTTAGGCAGTGTATCCGTAGTTTTAATTACTTTTGTGCAAAATACCTTTAATTCTGTGACGCGGGATCTGGGCTTGCTAAGTATGTTTTTGGGGTTAGGTTTATTTGTCGGGTCCCTTGTTTACGGTCGTTTTGGTCAGCGTATCTCTCATTATAAGGTAATTCTTGTGTCTTTTGTTTTGAGTGGTATAATTATTGTTGGTTTCTCTCTGGGTATGCAAAGAACCCCTAATTTTGCCCTTGCCGCGATTTTTGCTTTGATTATGGGCGCTTCGGTTTCCCCTGTGCTTATAGCTATAAATACCATTATCCATAAGGTATCTGATAATGGTATGATGGGCAAGATGTTTAGTTCTCTTGAGATTGTGATGCATTTAGGATTCCTGATGTTTATGTTTATCAGTAGTTTTCTTGTTAAATATTTTTCACATACCATAATTCTTGTTTTCGCCGGCTTTATTTTTATTTTATTAGGGGTAGTAAATTTTGTTTTCCATCGTAGGATTTTATGGTTAGACTAGGCAATACGGATAAATTAGTGATATGGTTAAATTAGAAGAGCATAAACATACAACAGAAAATAGGAAAATAGAAGAATTGCCTTTGCCTTCTAAGGTGTATATTCCTTTATCACAGCATTTAGGAAAGATTTCTACTCCTATCGCGCAAATAGGCGATCGTGTTCTTGCCGGTCAAAAAATTGCTGTATCTAGCGCCGGAGTTTCTTCGAACATTCATGCTTCTATTTCAGGAAAAATTGTTGCCATAGAGGATTGGCCGCATCAAGTTTTGGGAAAGGCTCAAGCGATAGTTATTGAGAGCGATGGGCTGGATGAGAAACTAGTAACTAATAACCAAAAACAAGAAGAGATAGATAAATTAACCCCTGAACAAATTCGTAATATTGTTTTCGAGGCGGGTATTGTTGGATTGGGGGGCGCGAGTTTTCCTACGCACATAAAGCTCAATCCGCCAAAGCCGGTTGATACTTTGATTATAAACGGCGCGGAGTGTGAGCCGTATCTGACTTGCGATCACCGCCTGATGGTGGAGAAAACAAATGAGATTCTGCGGGGGATTGATTTAGTGGCAAGGTGCCTGGGAGTTAAAAAAGTTTATATTGCTATTGAAGATAATAAACCAGAGGCGATAGAAGTTTTTAATCACGAGATACGAGATACAAGATACGAGATACGGGTTTTAAAATCTCAATATCCGCAAGGCGGAGAGAAGCAATTAATAAAAAATATAATAGGAAAAGAAGTTCCTTCGGGAAAGCTTCCTTTTGATGTGGGCGTGGTGGCGCATAATGTGGGTACAATTTACGCGATTTATGAAGCGGTGTATTTGAATAAGCCCCTTTATGAACGCGTAGTAACTGTAACTGGAAGCTGTGTGAGCAACCCTAAAAATTTATTGGTTCGTATAGGAACGCCGATAAGGGAGTTAATTAATTTTTGCGCTCCTTTGAAACAAGAGCCCGCGAAAATTATAATTGGCGGTCCAATGATGGGCATTGCGCAATATACGGATGATGTTCCGGTGATAAAATCCACTACCGGAGTGATTTTATTCAATGATAAGGAAGCTAAGTCAAAAAGAGAGGAATCTTGTATTCGCTGCGCTGCTTGTGTGCATGGCTGCCCAGTAGGGCTTATGCCTTGTCTTATAAATGGGCTTTGTGAAAAAGAAATGTGGTTAGAAGCTAAGGCTTATAATATATTAGATTGTATTGAATGCGGTTTATGTAATTATGTTTGTCCGGCAAATAGAAACCTAACACAGTCAATTAAAAGAGCGAAGTTGGAGGTGGTAAAATGAAAGAGATGGTTCGTTATGGCCTTACTCTGGCTTTAATCTGTGTTAGCGCGAGCGCTTCGCTGGCAGTGGTTAATTCTTTAACTAAGTCTAAGATTATTGAACAGGCAAAGATAGAGGAGGAAGCTAGCCTCAAAGAGGTGCTTAAGGATGCTCAAAAATTTGAAGAAATAAAGTTAGGGGACGAAGTTCTTTTTTATAAGGCTTTTGATAAAGATAATAAGTTTATTGGCGCGGCTTTTAAGGCATCCGGAAAAGGTTATTCCAGCGTTGTGGAAACTATGGTAGGTATGAGAAAAGATGGCGTAATTACCGCAATAAAGGTTTTAAGTCAAAATGAGACCCCGGGTCTGGGGGCAAGAATTGTTGAGCCGTCTTTTACCGGTCAATTTTCAGATAAAAATATTGAAGGCCTGTCAGATGTCCAGGCAATAACCGGGGCAACTATATCCTCAAGGGCAGTTATTGAGTCGATTAAGAAGAAAGCGCGAGAGATTAAGAAATTGTTAGCCAGCGAATCGGTGAGTCAGTAAGTGCGGTTAAATGTTTTTATTCCGCGCGCCAGAACCAAAAGATAATATAAATATGAAACTTTCATGCCCCGCCGATGGCGGGATACCAATGAGAATGAAAATCGTATTGTTTTAACGCATTGATTTTGGATGAGTCGCGGAGATTTTCAAGTGAAAAAGGGTGGGCAAGCCCACCCTTACGCGGCAACACGTAGGAATTATGTAATGGTTCCCGTAGGGGCGAGCTTGCTCGCCCAAAACAGAAATCATAAGATGATTTCTAAACGAGTTGTGGAGATTTTCAGATGAAAAATAAACTAGTTGTTTCTGTATCACCGCATTTACATAATAATGAATCTGTAAGCAAAATTATGTGGATGGTAGTTTTAAGTTTAATACCGGCAGGCTTCGCGGGGGTTTTTATTTTTGGAGCAAGCGCTCTGCGAGTGATTGTTTTAGGAATTGTTTCTGCTTTATTCGCGGAAGTAGTTTTACAGGTAATTACTAAAAGAAAGATAAGTGTTTTAGACGGAAGCGCCTTTATTACCGGATTATTGCTTGCCTATAATCTTCCTCCAAACGCGCCTTTTTGGCTTCCTATAATTGGTTCATTTTTTTCTATTGCTATTGGTAAGCAGATTTTCGGGGGTTTAGGCCAAAATATATTTAATCCTGCATTGGCAGGCAGGGTTTTCCTCATGGCTTCCTGGCCTAAGTATATGACTACTTTTGCTGTACCTCTGCGCGCGGGAATAGGGCTTGTTAAGCCCATAGCTTATGATGCCATAACTTCCGCTACGCCGCTTACCGCTCTTAGAGAAGGTAAAATTTTAGAGCATATTTCATATTTAAATTTATTTTTAGGAAAAAGAGGCGGCTGTATTGGCGAGGTTTGTATTTTAGCGCTTCTTTTAGGCGCCGCATTTCTTTTTATCAAGGGTTACATTTCCTGGCATATTCCTCTAACTTATATTTTAACTGTTGGAGCGTTCACTTATATATTTGGGCCGCATGGATTACTTAGCGGCGATTGGTTGTTTCATATTTTATCAGGTGGACTTATTTTAGGCGCGTTTTTTATGGCTACGGATTATGTAACAAGCCCGTTGACGCGAAAAGGCCAACTTGTATTCGGTATCGGCTGCGGTATTATAAACGCGGTTATCCGGCTTTGGGGAGGTTATCCCGAAGGCGTATCATACGCTATTTTAATGATGAACGCGGCTACGCCTATAATTGACCGGTATACGAAGAATAGAATTTATGGAATAAAAGTATAAATTCCGTGAAGCGTATTTCGTGAAGCGTGAAGCGTTTCACGCTTCACGAAATTGTGTTTTGAGCCCACTCAGTTCAAGTTGCTAATGCAAAAAAAGTTTAGTTATTTGTGTTTTGGTATTTATTATTAATTTCTAGATATGAAAAATCTATTCAGAGAATTTTTAAAAGGTATAATTAAAGAAAATCCGACTTTTGTCTTAGCTCTGGGGCTTTGCCCGACACTGGCGGTTTCCGTTTCTTTAATAAATGGCTTGGGTATGGGCATTGCCGCGACCTTTGTGCTTTTGGGTTCAAATATTATTATTGCTCTGATTAAAAACACAATACCCGAGAGAGTGAGGATTCCCTGTTATATTGTAGTTATTGCCACTTTTGTTACTATTACCGAGCTTATCATGAAAGCATATAGCCCGGCATTAAATCGCAGTTTAGGTATTTATGTTCCGTTGATTGTGGTAAATTGTATAGTTTTGGGCCGCGCCGAAGCTTACGCGTCAAAAAATACCGCGGTCAATTCTTTTTTTGATGGTTTAGGCATGGGTGTTGGTTTTACTTTAGCGCTTTTGTTGATCTCGGGAATAAGGGAATTTTTAGGCACAGGAAAACTTTTTAATCATATTTTATTTAAAGGGTTTGAACCGGCATTTGTCTTTGGTATGCCATCGGGAGCGCTTTTAATTATTGGGTTATTATTGGGATCATTTAACCTTTTGAAAAATAAAAAAACATGAATATCGGACAACTTTTAAGCATATTTATCTCCAGTATATTTATTTACAATGTAATACTTTCACGCTTTTTGGGGCTGTGTTCTTTTATTGCTATCTCTAAACAGACTGGGCCAGCTTTAGCAATGAGTTTGGCTGTCGTGTTTGTTACCACAATGTCTTCCATTATTACCTGGATTATCTATAGATTCCTGCTTATCCCTTTTAATCTTACATATTTGCGCACAATATCATTTATTCTGGTAATTGCCGCGTTCGTGCAGTTTGTGGAGCTTGTGATTAGAAAGATGAGCCCCGCGCTTTACAGGTTTTTTGGAATTTATCTGCCTTTGATAACCGTAAATTGCGCGGTATTGGGGGTGGCGGTTTTAAATGTTGATATGTTTTTTGTTAATGGTAAAGCTGTTTCCGGAAGTTTTTTTTACTCTGTATTTCAGGGGATATGCGTAGGCTTGGGTTATACTGTGGCTATGCTTTTAATGTCAGGGATCAGGGAAAGGCTTGATTTTTGCGATGTCCCTGAATCAGTAAAGGATTTTCCGCTTGCCTTTGTGATTGCTTCAATTATGAGTTTAGGTTTTATGGGTTTTAATGGGTTTAGGTTCTAATTAAAAAACCGTATCTCGTGAATCGTATCTCGTATCTCGTGAATCGAACTACGAG
>CAKKQB010000008.1 GCA_919901915.1 Omnitrophica bacterium GWA2_41_15 | reverse complement strand
ACCTTGATTTTCAGTGAAAATCATTATAACAGAATACCCTAAATAAGCAAAGCGCTTTATAAATTTACATGGGAGTGGAAAGGGGCGGGTTATTCGGATTTGATGAGGTTAAAAAACTGCATTGTTCGCGAGTCAAGGAAAGCTTTAATCTTAAGCTGCTGGAGAATATTGAAAAGGAGAGTTTTATTTTGTAATTTTTTAATGAGGTTACCCTTTATCAAACCCATTATCTCGTGGACATAAAGAAGCGAAAGACTTTCCCAATTATCTTCGAGCGCCTTTGCCGCGCGCAGAATTTTTAGGTCCGCGGGATTAAGAGAAGAAATATATTCTTTGTTTTTTAAGGTAAACTCTATTTCAGAGAAGTCAATTCCCCCCTGACATTGCTTAGGCCCGTCTTTTAATTGGGCAAGCGGTCGGACATCGGTTTCCTTCGCCGAAGAAGCTAAAGAATCTTTCCGCAAGGTTTCAATTAAAAAATTTACGAGTTCTTGTTCTGAATTAGAAAAAACACGGTTTTTGAAAGTCGGCAAATCTTTTTTCTTTAAATCTCTGGCTTTTCGATAAGCCAATCTATAATCAGTTTCGCCATTATGAAGCGCTTGAAATATTTTAAAAATCTGCTTAGCTATTCCCTCAAGAGTAGCCGCGCGGCCCTGGATTCCTGAAAGATCTATATTTTCTTCCTGCCCTGAAATTAAATTAGTATTTACCCCTACCACCCCCAATGTAGCCGCCATTTCAGTCAAAACTTTTACGGCTTTTTTTCTATTTTTTAGCACAATCTTTCCTTCTTTTTCTAATCTACTATACTCTTGCGAATTAATCAAAAGGCAGCGCACTACAACTACGCCAAACTGCATGCCTTCCTCCATCCCTTCTCTTACAGGGCGTACACGTTCGAATGATTTTCTACTGCCGGTATCTTCCACTATTTTTAATAAAATCTTTTCCCCGCCTAATTCAACTGTAAATTCTTTATTTAATCCTGTCTCTTTTATCTTGTCATTCATATTAAAACTACTCCTTAAAGCAGATTCCTTCTCATTAATTAATAAGATATTATCTCCGGTTTTTTTTATTTTCACGGTTATTGGCGTATCATTTTGGGTAAGTAAGCTCTTGACTTCTTCGCCCTCTTTTTGCGACGAATTAGTAATTGTTGCTTCTTTTTCTATGGTGTAAGCTGTATTTATCTTGGGATGAGAACTGTTTTCAAAAAATCTTTTTATCTCAAGGGAGATTCTTCCCGGAATGGTTTTGCCGCAAATCTGCATTATTTCATTTAGAATTTCAGTGCCTTTCCCCATTCCCAATTGAAAATTTGTGGCATTTAAATTATTTACATCAATCCTTACTATCTTAAGTTTTTTTGTGCCGCTATTCCAAATAAGCACACCTATCTCATCTCCACCTATCTTGAATACCGTCTTAAAACTAAAATCCGGCTTAGACCGGATAATCCCATTAATTAATAACTTAAAATACTGATTACCTTCCCTGATAATCAAATCACCTTTCTCATAATTTATTGAATAGCGCGTTGCTTTATCAAAAATTCTTTTTTTAATATCTTTTATAACCTCCTCATTATTATTGTTAGTAGCCTGATCATACTCTATAAAAAGCTCTTTATAACTATTACCTGGTCGATAAAACTCACTAGCCGACTGATAGAAACTTTTATATTCATTATCTAATAACTCTGATTCTTCTTTCTGCGATGCTATTTCTTCTCCTACCCTATCAGTATACTCCAAAACTCCGCTTTGCCTGGCGCGTTTAGCTTTTTCTATTCGGGCATCTATATCAGCCGCGCCTAAGCCAAAACAAAGCTGTTGATTTTTAGCTGCCTCAAATGCCTCCTCAAAAAGCCTATCCGCGACTTTTTTTGCTTCTTCTAAAGGTTCTCCTTTTTTAGACACACTCGAGATACCGCCATACATATTAAATATTTCTTCTTTTAATTCATTTATTTTACCTTCTATCTGCTTGTACTCCTGATCAGAAAGAGCGCTCTTTAAGTCAGCCTTAATTTCAGAAATTACCTCTTCTCTAAAAGAAGAGCCCTGCTCAAGCATCCCCCCAAACATTTTATTTAGAATCTGGTTGATAACTGTATTTTCATTCTCACCTTTAGCAATTAAGAAAAAATCCGGGCCTTTATTATAAACAGTTGCCTGGAGGCCTGTTTCTTTTAAATTATCATCTATATATTTCTTTAATGCCCGCGCAACAACTCTAATTGCTATATTACCTAAAGTATGGCCAATACGCCAAACTTCTCCTCTTGAATTAAATTCCTCTTTAAAATTTTGAATTTTAAGATATGTTACTGAAAGTGAAAGATTATTTTGTTCTAATAAGGCAAGTACCAGATCTTCAATAAAAACAAAATTGGAAAGGGCTTCACTGGAAGGGGAATTTCTTACTAATTTTTCAAGTTCATCGCGGGCTTGTCGAAGAGCATGGAGCTTTTCCTTTGAATCTACAAAAAGGCCTTGGTTATCAGTCTGAGGGGTAATAACTGTAATACTTTCTTCTGGAAATATGTTCTTTTCTAAAACTGACGGGGCATTGCCAATTATTACTGGCAAGAGGTTTTCAGCCGCCGGCGAGGATGTTAATTGAAGAATTCTGTCTACTTTTTTAACTATAATAGGAAAATCGCTGAATTCTCCCGCACCGATCCCTTTAAAAAATTCTATCCCTCCGCTCCAATACATCCGTTTTAATCCAAAAAGCGTATCCTTTAGTTTATATTCACCTTGTTGGTAACTTTTAAGGTATTCCTGCCAGAGGGCTTGTTTTGACCAAGAGAGGCTGGATTCTAAGCCAGCGGTGGTTCCCGAGTTGATGTAGGAAGCATAAGGATTCGTATCTCGTATCTCGTGAATCGTATCTCGTGAAGCGTTTTTCGACGAAATATGAGATACGAGATACGGACGACGAGATACAGATGAACGTTTCCGTTTAAACCATTCAGATAGAATTAAAGAGTAATAAACCTGGCGCAGAGACGCGTATCGCGGACTTTCATTGATATCCTTAGTAATCGCCGGAAGAACGATTTCTTTCATTAATTGTTCAGAAATATTTTGTATTTGTTTTTCTTCTGTTGTTTGGTTTATAACCTGATTTTTCTGTTCTCTGTTCTCTGCCCTCTGTTCTCTCGCATACTCTGGTTTCTGTTCTCTTAAAGAGAAGTATTCACCCTCAAGTAAAACTTTCAAACTAGCCTTCGCCACTAACGCGCCATCCTCGGTTTCTAAGACTACTATCTGATCCGGCGTAATCCAGACACGATTTGAAGTAGTAATTTTAGCTTTTTTAGCTTTTTCCTTACCGATAGCGGAATAGAATCTTTCCCAATATTGTTTACCTACGGGATTCTTAGGATGTAGATATTTGGCAACGTCTTTCTTTAATTGTAAATCTTGCTCTAATAATGTTCTACCTAAATCGGTTCTAGCGAGTTCGTCTGAAGTAATTCTATCAGATTGAGTTGGTTGGAGGTTTACCCAAAAAGCGTCAGAGGGTAAGGTTATGCCGAGGAAGAAGTAATTGATGAGTTTCTTAGCTTCTCGATCTAAACCTGTCCGACCTACGCGGTTGGACAGGTTTCCTGTGTCTAAAAGGAAATTAAAATAGTTATTGGGATTGGCGGAGTTGACGGAGAGGTAGCGAAGTAAGGGCTGAGACTGAGGTTGAGAAAGAGAAGGCAGAACTTGAGCCAGACCGGTCTGTTGAAAAAGAAAACAGAAGCATAAAATTAAAGAAAGAAATTTAATTAGTTTTCGCGGCATAATTTGTATATCGGCTTTCAGCTATCGGCTATCAGCTTTCAGCAAAAGCTTTAAGCTGACGGCTTACAACTAAGTATACACTACGAATACCCTAAAAACAAGGCTAAATCGGTCCTAAAAGAAAGCGGTTTTTTCGAAGAGTCCGGTGAGAAAGAAAATAAAAGGAATTGACGCCGGTATTTCCTATTTCAACATAATATTCGGTAACATCGTAGACGCAAGCCAGCTTTTTATCTCATGAACAAATTCTTCTTCCGAGTCCTTCATTAAATACTCCGCGTGTGAACCATTCTTTATAATAACAATCTTCTTCTTAGTTTGCGTTTTCTCAAAGAGCTTTTTAGAATGCCACGGTTTAACTACCCAATCTTTTTCCCCGTGAATATAACAAACCGGAATAATTATCTTGCCTATATTATCAATTGGTTTTTGTTTCTTGCGCCAGAAGGCCCCCGGCCTAAAACCTCTTCCTTTTAACCCGTCCAGAGTAAACAAGGTATATATCAAGTCTCCCTTCAAATCTAAATTCCAGAAATTATAATCAATTTTATCAGGATCTGATGCCGCGCTTACGCATATAAGCGAATCAACTCCTTTTTCCCGCGCTAAAACATTAATTGCCACGCTTGCCCCCAAAGAAAAAGCAATCATTCCGGTTTTCTTATACTTTCCTTCTATATAGCCTAGAGCTGCTTTTAAATCCTTACATTCATTACTTGTCCAACTAAAAAGGCCGCCGCTTTTTCCATGACCCCTGAAATCGAACATGAATACGTCATATTCATCAAGCAGGTTATTTTTTAACTTTTGAAGTAAACTTGCGTCTTTGCTATTGTAAAACCCATGCGCGATTACAATAATTCGATCATGATTATTCGATGTATGTTCATAAGAAATCTTTTGGCCGTCTTGCGTTATTAAAATCCCTTTTGATAATTTCATGATAGCACCCATATTATTTATTATGAGATTACTGAAAAAATCCAAAAATAGGCAGCAATTTCTGTAATCTTTTATAATCTCCGTAATCAGAGGTCGCCGATGTAATTTTTGGTTCTTTCGTGTTTAGGGCGAAAACCTTGGGCTTAAAAGTCCGCAGTG
>CAKKQB010000007.1:7381-18340 GCA_919901915.1 Omnitrophica bacterium GWA2_41_15 | reverse complement strand
TTAACTTTCCCTCATAAGCAGGGGGGTAACGATCTATGGTATCATTCCCAAAATTCGCATAATTCCAAGATTAGGCAAAATCAATATTTGTGATATAATAGAAATGGCTTTGGAAGAAGTTAAGGCGCCGGGGAATATAAAGGAACGGGAAAATGCCTCATAAAACAAAAGTTTTAATTGTTAAGGAAGTATTTAAAAAAAGGCGCGAAGAAAGGTAAAAAATGGAAGTGAGAGTCCGAACAGTTCTTTTGATGTCTCCGGATGTTGTTTATAGCCGCCAGTTCAAGAAGTTTTTGGAAGAGGCAGAGAAAGAATGTGGGCAGAGGTTCGCGTTAGAGCACAAAGAAGAATTTTCTCTTGGCATGGAGCGCTTGGCTAAACCGGGGATTGACATGGTTATTTTAGACCTTTCATTTCCCGCGTTCTTCGGATTAGAACCTTTGTCCCGGCTGTACGCTAAAGTAAGAAATATTCCGATCATTGTTCTTCTTGATAAAGATAAGAGCTCATTTATAGAAGGAGCGCTTTATAATGGGGCTGTAGAATGCCTCTTAAAAAATGAGCTTAATTTTGATCTCGTTGTTCACTCTATAGACTTTGGTTTTAGGCAATTCCAGTTATATACGCAATTAATTCACGCCAAAGAAAAAATAGAGATTAAGGAAGCGCAATTTCGCGAGGTAAAGGTAAAGTTAACTATGGAGGGTTAAGAATGAGTAAAAAGATTTTATTGGTAGATGACGAAGAGGATTTGGTAAAAATGGTAGTTTTGCGTTTAAAGAGCGCGGGGTATTCAGTGGTTAGCGCTTATGACGGCCAGGATGCGTTAGATAAAGCATATAAGGAAATGCCCGATTTGATAATGTTAGACTTATTGCTTCCTAAGATGAGTGGGTATGAGGTTTGCGACAGGATTAAGAATGGCTCGCACTGTTTAAAAATTCCTATAATTATGTTTACCGCTTGCACTCAAGAGTATGATGAGAAACTCGGGTATAAATGCGGCGCTGATGCCTATGTTGTTAAACCTTTTGAGCCGGTTGATTTGCTTGCTAAAATAAAGGAATTACTCGGGGAATAATCTGGAGGTTGTCAAAATTAAAATGAAGAGTAGGGGCGCTATCAGTTTTTATATTTGAGGAGGCTCTAAGGATGGGCGGGTTGTTGGTTTTGGTTGGCGTGGTAATTGGGGCATTGGCGGCATGGTTAATAGCGAAATTTAAATTCGCGAGTGTGTCGGTTATTTCGCGAAAGGATTTAGAAGAAAAGTATGTGTTGAAAGAGCTATATGCAAAATTAGAAGATGATATTTTGGGCTCTCGCTTAGAGGCAAGAGAAAAGGACAGCCTCGTATTAAATTTAACCAAAGAATTAGCTTCTAATGGGCAGATTATAAGCAATTTAAATGAGAAGCTCGAAACTAATAAAAAAGATATAGAATCCTTGCAAGATAAATTCAGGCAAGAATTTGAGAATCTTGCCAGCCGGCTCCTTGAAGAAAAGAGCGGCAAGTTTTTAGAGTTAAACAAAACTAATATGGACGCGATATTGAGTCCATTAAAAGAGAAGATTGAGGATTTTAAGAAAAAAGTTGAGTATACCTATACTGAAGAGATACGGGATATAACGTCTCTTAAGTCCGAGATAAAGCATTTGGCAGAGTTGAATCAACAGGTAAGCGATGACGCGAATAAGCTGGCTAACGCCCTAAAGGGAGAATCAAAAACGCAGGGAAATTGGGGGGAGGCGCAGTTAGAGGTTATTTTAGAAAAATCTGGTCTGATAAAAAATACGCATTTCAGGAAACAAGAAACCTTAGAAGACGAAGAAGGGCAGAAGAGGCCGGATTATATAATAAATTTGCCCGAGAATAAACATCTGATTATTGACTCCAAGGTTTCTTTGGCGGCGTATGAAAGATACTTTAACTCTGACAATTTTGATGAGCGCAAGCAGTATTTGAATGAACATCTGGCGAGCATAACAAATCATATAAAAGACCTAAGTAGTAAAAACTATCAGAATTTGTATCAGATTAATCCTCCTGATTATGTTTTAATGTTTATCCCTATTGAAACAGCTTTCACATTGATAATTAAAGAGAATCCTGCTATCTTTGATATCGCGTTGGATAGAAATGTAGTTTTAATAACTATCTCTACGCTTTTGGCTTGCTTGCGCACAGTTTCTTATATATGGCGGCAGGAAAATCAGAAAAAAAATGTGCTTGAAATAGCCAGGCAAAGCGGCGCCCTTTATGATAAATTTACCGATTTTATAAATGACCTTGTTACTGTAGGCAAGAAAATAGAAGACGCTAAAGAAAGCCATAATAGCGCGATGAATAAGCTTTTTGATTCAAAGAAAAAAGGCGATACGCTTATAGGCAGGGTTCAAAATTTAAAAGAGCTCGGCGCGAAAACAACAAAAGCGCTCCCTCAAGAGATGTTGGACAAGATAGATGCGGAATAAGGGTAAAAGAGGAAGTTGTTAATTTCAGGCAAATATGAAAAAGGGAGGGGAAAAATGTTGAAGAAGATTTTGGTTATTTTGTTTTTTGTTGTTTTTATTAATAATGTTAACCAAGGAGCGTATGCTATGAATGAGACGATTGTGGTTTTGGAGACAAGCAAGGGGAAGATAGAGCTTAAACTTATGCCTGATGTCGCGCCTAAGGCGTGCGAGAATTTCGTAAAGTTGGTTGAGAAAGGTTATTATAACGGTATAATATTTCACAGGGTGATAAAACAATTTATGATTCAGGGAGGAGACCCTACCGGAACAGGCAGAGGAGGAGCGTCTATTTGGGGAAAGCCTTTTGAAGATGAGGTTAGTCCGGATGTTGGGTTTGATAAGCAGGGTATTTTAGCCATGGCTAATGCCGGGCCGAATACAAACGGAAGTCAGTTTTTTATTACTACTGCCAATACGCCATGGCTTAATATGCGCCATACCATATTCGGAGAAGTTATTTCTGGTTATGATGTAGTAACAAAAATAGAAAATGCGGTTGTGGACGCGTCCAGTAAACCTCTTACGGAGCAAAAAATTATAAAGGCGTATTTAATCAAAACTGCGCAATAAAAACGGCATTCGCCGGCAAATAAGGGGGGCGCATCAAAGATATGTGTAGAAACGCCCCAATGGGGCGTTTCTACTAGAAATTCTCTTAGTAAAAATATGAAGCGCGCTAGGCTCGTACTGATTACGGTTTTTATATTTTTCTTAGCGCTAGTAATGTTTCTAAAACCCTTGATTATATTTATAGCTAAGAGCCAGGTAGAAAAGCTATTGCCTGGAAGCAGTGTTATTATCAAAGACTGCAGTGTTAATTTCTTCCGACAAGTTTCCTTTTCAGATGTTCATGTTAGTAAAAAACCCGGGTATGATTTTAAGATAAAACAATTTCAGGTCTATTTTAGCCCTGCTTCAATTTTTAAAGGGCTGAAGAAGGGAAATCTTTGGGAATTAATAGAATCTTGCCAGATTAGCGTAGATTCTTTAGAGGTGAATCAAGTGAGGCTGGAGTCAGGCTATTTAAAAGTAACTCAGGGCTATGATGACGGGGTAATCAAAATCAAAGAGGTAAAAGCCGGGAAATTAAATATAAAAGATATCCGGGGAAAAGTCGGGCTTAAAAATGAATATTTGCTCTTAGATTCTTTATCCGCAGAGCTTTTAGACGGGCATCTTGAAGGTGATAGCCGTATTAAGCTCGCTGGATCTATTACTTATGAGGCGAAACTTAACTTCGTTGATCTGTGCGCGGATACTTTTATAAAAGATTTTGAGTTTAACGAGAAGGTTGAGGTTAGCGGAAAAGTAAGCGGTTTCTTGAAATTGCAGGGACAATTGCAAGAAGTAGTTATCTTGGATGGAAAACTTTCCACCGGCAAAGACGGAGGAATATTAACCATTAAAGACACCCGGTTTCTGGAAAACTTGGCTCGCGGTTCTGGGCAGGCTACGGATTTAGTAGCAGAAAGTTTTAAGAATTATCGCTATAATACTGGCATAGCTACTATATCGCTAGAGGATAATAATAATATTATTTTTCTTATTAATCTCGATGGCAGCGCGGGTAAGCGGAGTTTGAATATCACTTTGCGCGATTTTAACCTAAGGAGGATGCAATGAAGAAGATTATGATTTTTGTAGTGATCGTTGCGGCAATTGGATTTGGCTGCGCGCGGGTAAATGTCGGAGGTTCTAAAGAACCGATCAAGGTGGACATTGCTATGCGCTTGGATATTTATCAGCATGTGCAAAAAGACATTGATTCCATAGAAAATATTGTTGCCGGAGATAAAACAAAGCCGATGAAGAAAGCAGATAACCATAGCTTTTTGAATTGCCTGTTACAGAGTGCCTATGCCCAAGAAAGTTTGAGTCCGGACGTAGAAGAAGTAGCTTTGCGCCGTAAAGATCGGCGTGATACTTTATCTATTTGGGAAGCTAAGGCTGTGGTGGGAGAGAATAAGGCGGGGTTGGTGGAAATCAGGAATGCTGTGCTTGCTGACAATTCGGTTGATGAGTTGGTTAAAGTTGAGAACGCTGACCGGATGCTTATTTATCGCTCTTTGGCTCAGAAATACGGAGAGACTTTGGAGCAGATTCAGAAAGTCTATGCTGAAAAGTTGGCTAATCAGGCTCCCAGTGGAACTCCAATTGAGGTTTTAATCGGCTCTACTAATTCGTATGAATGGAAAATAAAATAAGCGCGCCAAAGTAGAGACGTAACATGTAGAGACGCAAAATTTTGCGTCTCTACGAAATGTTATATTCCCGCAAAAATTCTTCTCTAAATACAAATGGATCCTCGTATAAATCAATTTCCGCATGTTGTGATTGTTGAGGCTTCTGCCGGGTCGGGCAAAACTTATGCCCTTGCCAATAGATATATTCAACTTCTTTTAGATTCTAAGCTAACAGAAGGAGCCCCTGTTAGTTTAGAGACAATTCTTGCCATAACCTTTACAAATAAAGCGGCGATAGAAATGAAGGAAAGGATTTTAGAATTTTTAAAGAAAATCGCCCTTGGTAAGTTTCAGGGTTATGAAGAGAACCCTGCGAGTGAGAAGGCCCATTTGGTAATGGATTCTCTGGTAAGAAATTACAACTATTTTCAGGTCCAGACCATTGATAGCTTTATTAACGCGATTCTTTCCGGCTGTGCCTTTAAATTAGGCCTTAGCGCCGGATTTAAGACCCAAAAGGATTACCACGATTATTTAAGTTTTAGCCTTGATAAACTTATAGATCAGGCCAATTCTGAAGAAGCAATCAAAAAACTTTTCCATGAATTTATAACGCAATATTTGCATTTAGAGAATAAGAGCGCCTGGTTTCCCAAGAAAGATATTTTAGTTTTAGTAACTACCTTATTTACAAAAAGTAATAAAAATGCCGGTCAATTCGCGCGTAACGAGATGGACGCTGCAGAGTTAGTATCTTGTAGAAAAGAGATTTTAAGGCTTATGCGGGAACTGCATAATAATTTACCTTCCGGCGCGTATGTGGGCCTTGTTGATAATCTTTCAGCTGTTCTCGGAGGAAATAAAGAGAGTTTTGATATTGAAAAACTCTCAGATTATTTTAAAAGAGAGCTTTTTCCCGCGAAAAAGGGCTGTTTTGTATCGGATGAAACGCAAGGGCTTTGGGAGAAAATCAGGGAACACTTAAGCCAGCTTTGCGAAATAGAGTCGGCTTTAATGCTTAATTGCTATGTGGATATCTTTAATTATGTTTTAAGGAATTTAGAGGATGTGTCTAAAAAGGCAGACATCCTTTTCCTGGAGTCATTGAATAAAGAGGCGGCGAAACTTTTTGACGAAGGCTCTCTTGATTTGCCGGAGCTTTATTACCGTCTGGCCGCGCGCTTTAGGCATTTTCTTATTGATGAGTTTCAGGATACAAGCGCCTTACAGTGGAGCAATCTTTACAGTATGATTATGGAGGCCCTTTCAACGGGAGGATCGTTTTTTTACGTCGGAGACAGGAAGCAGGCGATTTACCGCTTTAGGGGAGGAGAGGTGAGTTTGATTAATTCGGTAAAGGATGCCTTTGGCCAGTATAATCTTATAGAGTGTTCTCTTACTAATAATTACCGCAGTCAGAAAGAAATTGTAGAATTTAATAATAAGGTATTTTCGCGAGAGAATCTTTTAAGGTTATTGGATCAGAAAGAAACAGACAAAAGAGGCGTAGAGCTTTCTTCCGATGATGTTAATGCTGTAGTTGATATTTTTAAAGGCTCTCAACAGGCCTTTTGTATTGATAAAGACGAGGGGTCTGTAAAAGTTGAATTTATAGATCATAAGATAAAGGATGAAAGAGATAGAGCGGTAAAAGAAAAATTGCTTTTACTTCTTAGCGATTTAACTAAAAGGTTTTCTTTTGGCGATATTGCTATTCTCTGCCGTAAAAATAACGATACGCAGTTAGTAACTGGCTGGCTCTTAGAGAATGGTATTCCTGCTGAATCAGAGACAACGTTAGATATAAGAGAAAACGCCTACATAAAAGAGTTGGTCTCGTTTCTTAAATTCCTAAGTTCGCCCATTGATAATCTTTCTTTTGCTTCTTTTATTCTGGGTGAGATTTTTTCTAAAGCCACCGGTATGGGTAGTTGTGAAATCCGGGATTTTCTTTTTCGGTTTAATAACAGATTGTTTCGTTCGTCGGAGAAAGATTGCCACGGCCTCCTTCGGAGGCCTCGCAATGACACGGAAGCGGGGTTGCGACATAACCCGAATGACGGGGTTCTTAGCGGTAATTATTTATACCGCCAGTTCCGTCAGGAATTTCCTGAAGTTTGGGATAATTTTATTGATGAGTTTTTTAAAAGCGCTGGTTTCATTCCGCTTTATGAGCTTCTGATAAGCATCTTAAGTAAGTTTAATGTTGTAAAGGATTTTCCAAATTGTCAGGGATTCTTTATGAGGCTGTTGGAATTAATTAAAGAGCAGGAGGAGGAGCATTTTAATATTTCCTCATTTCTGGAATTTTTTGAGGACGCGAGCCCAGGTGAGTTATATGTAAATGTTACGGCTTGTGAAGCTGTCAGGTTGTTGACTATCCATAAATCTAAGGGTCTTGAATTTAGGGTGGTAATTATTCCGTTTTTGGAGATGGATGTAAAGATAGAGCCAGAGGTGGTTATGCCTGAGGAGTCTTCCGGATTATTGAGGCTTGCATATATAAAAAAGAGTTACGCGAAATATTCTAGCGCTATCGCGGAAATAAGGAAGGAAGAATACCTAAAATCTTTTATTGATGAATTAAACAATGTTTATGTCGCTTTAACTAGAGCGGAAGATGAGCTTTATGTGTTTGTTTCTCCCAGGGCGGGAACGAATTTTAATCTGGCCAGCATACTTTTGGGCGGGGTCGACTTCGTTCGGAATGACAAAATTGGAATTACGACACAGCCCTCGCGCGTTGTCCCCGCGTCAGAGAAACATAAAAAAAATCTTGCCTTAAAGATAAGCCCTTCAGAATACCGCAATTGGATTGATTTTCTAAAAGAGGAATTTATTGACCAGAGCATGCTCAAGGAAAGGACAAAAATCCTAAATGGCGAGGTCTTGCATTATATTCTTTCTTTTATTGGCAATCTTTATCAGCTTGACTCGGCCAGTTTAATTAAGAATGCTTTAGAAAAAGCGCGTTTAGAGTTTCCTTTAATTTTTGATTTTGATGAATTTGAGCTAACCGTTAATAAATTGTTGCAAAAAAAAGAACTTAAGAGATTTTTTGAAGTTGGTCAAGCTTTGGTTTTCCTGGAAAAAGAAATAGTAAGTTCCTCTGGTAACACAAAAAGAATAGACCGGCTCGTTGTCAGCTCCAAAGAAGTATGGGTTATTGATTATAAAAGCGCCCCTGATGAGGCCGCGAATTATAAAGAGCAGGTTAGAGAATATATGGAAATAATGAAAGAGATTTATCCTGAGAAAAAAATAAGAGGGTTTTTGATATATCTGGATGATTTGAGTAGTGAGGAGATTGGCGGGCTTGATAAATCGTAACAGTTTGCGCACTTAGAGATACCTGTCGGTGTCATTGAGATTGTGGCGTAATAAGCATTTTTTGGTTTTGTCATCCCCGAATGTTTTAATCGGGGATTCAGGGTTTCTCGTTATGGATTCCCGCTTTCGCGGGAATGACATAGCTGTTTGGCATATGTCGTAGTGGACAGGCATGCCTGTCCCTTTGGGCGAGCAAGCTCGCCCCTACGGGTCGTTACGTAGTCCCTATGAATCTCCGCGTAGGGGTGGGCTTGCCCACCCTGAGTTAAAGATATCCCTTAATCTTAAACACGAAAGAACCTAAATCAATATGGAAAGAGTAATTACTTATAATTTAACTGATAATTTTATTGAGAAGATCGCTTCTTTTGCCGATGAGAATTTTATAAAGCAGGGTTGTGATTTATCGCGCCTAGCTTTTGTTTTTGGCGGAAAGCGCCCCGCGTTATTTTTAAAGAAGGAACTTTCTAAAAAAATTAAACAGGGATTTTTCTCGCCCCGGTTTTTTTCTATTGATGAGTTTGTTGAATATGCCCTCGCAAAAAAAATGGCGTATACAAAAATCTCTGATTTAGACGCGAAGTATCTTGTTTATAATTTAGCTAAAAAAAATGCCCCAGGTATTCTTGAGAATAAAGAAGATTTCTCTAAATTTCTTCCCTGGGCAAAAGAGATCTTGTCATTTATTGAGCAGTTAGATATTGAGGATATAAAGCTCGAGTCCTTAGAAAATATTCGGCTTAAGGCAAGGATAGGTTACGATGTTCCCGGGAATATCAACGCTCTATTAGAAATGATAATTGCTTTAAGGCAGGCGTATCAGGCCGCGTTAAAAGAAAAAAATAATTTTTCGCGCGGCCTTATTTATTCAAAGGCAAAAGAATTTATTGGAGAAATAGATTTCAGCGAATTTGACCGGATTATTTTCTGCGGTTTTTTTTATTTGCATAAAACCGAAGAGAAGATTATAAAACAACTCTACGATACGCAAAAAGCCATACTTATATTTCAGGGGGATTCTAAGGATTATAGCGTCTTGGAGAAATTAAGTAAAAGTTTTTCCGTTTCTATAAGCCCGTTAAATAAAGAAGAGCCTTCATTTAATCTTTCGTTTCAAACTGGTTTTGACGTACATTCAGAGGCAGGATTAGTAAGGGAGAGTTTGAAAGGAATAACAAAGCTGGATAAAACAGTGGTAGTTCTTCCTGTTCCTGAAAATGTTATTCCTTTGCTCGCGGAAGTTTCATCCTTTATAGATAACTTTAATGTATCAATGGGGTATCCTTTGAAGAGGAGCTCTTTATATTCGCTTTTTGAATCTTTATTCAAGGCGCAAAGTTCTAAAAAGGAAGAGGCCTATTATGCTAAGGATTATCTTAATGTCTTAAGCCACCCTTTGGTTAAAAACCTAAAATTTGATGATATAGAACCCTCGGTAGTCAGCGTATTGGCGCATAAGATTGAAGAGCTTCTTAGGGGGGTAGAGAAAACACCTCTTGGTGGAAGCCTTTTTATTAGATTATCGGAAATTGAAAGCTCGAAAGATTTGTGTGAGTTTAGCCTGACAGCGATGAAAGGTATGGGCATAGAAATTACTTATGATGAAATAAAGAGCAACCTGAAACAATTGCATCAACTTTTATTTAAAAGCTGGGAAGACGTAACTAATTTCCTGGATTTTTCTTGTTCCTTAGAGGTCTTTCTTAAATTCATGGTAGAAAGAAGCCTTATAGCCAATTTCCCTTTAAATTTAAAAATGGCTCAAAGGCTTTTCGCGATTAAAGACGAGCTATCTATTCTTTCGTTTAATAAAGAATTATTCCCTAAAGAAGATATTTTTAAAATTTTTAAGAATAGATTAGAGAATGAAATGATTTCTTTTTCCGGTTCGCCTTTAAAGGAGTTGCAAATTTTGGGTTTATTTGAAACGCGTTCTTTAAATTTTGAAAATGTTATTATTATGGATGTAAATGAAGCGGCGCTACCTGCCTTAAAAATTCAGGAGCCGCTTATTCCCAGGGAAGTTATGATTAGCTTAGGCCTAAACCGCCTTGAGAAGGAAGAGGAGATCCAGCGTTATCAGTTCAGGCGGCTTATCGGCGGGGCAAAAGACGTGCTTCTTATTTATCAAAAGAGAGACGATAAGGAAAAAAGCAGGTTTATTGAAGAGTTAATCTGGGAAAAACAGAAGATGCTTAAAAGTTTGGATGTTCCCTCTGCGTCTCAGGCGAGTTTTAGGGTTGAGATTCTACCTAAAAGATTAGAGATAAAGAAAAATGCTCAAGTGATAAAATTTTTAAAAGAACGCGCGTATTCTGCATCCAGCGTTAATATTTATATGAAATGCCCTTTAAGATTTTATTATCAGTATGTTCTGGGGCTTACGGAAAAAGAAGACTTGCTTGAAGAGGCCCAAGAGGTGGACATAGGAACCTTTATACATGAATTATTGAAGGAGGCATTTCTTGAATTTATCCAGAAAAAACCCGTTATTAATGAGAAATTTAGGAAAGAGTTTTTTGCCCTGTTAGACAAAAAGTTTAGCGATGAATTTCAAAGAAGGATGAAATCAGACGCTTTTCTGGTTAAGGAGATACTTGATTTTAGAATGGAGAAATTCTTAGATAATGAGTTTAGGAGGGACATAAAAAAACTCATTTGTATTGAGGAGGAGTTTAGTGGCAGGATAGCGCTTGCCTGTGGAGAATTTAAATTTAAGGCAGTGATAGACAGGATTGATGAGCTTTTTGATAACAGCCTTTTAATCCTTGATTATAAAACCGGTTCTACCGATATTATGCCATTAAGTATAGACAGGATAGAAAGCGCCGGGTTTACAAGAGACGCCCTTAAAAATACGATTAAATCTTTTCAACTTCCGATTTATCTTTATTTTGTTACTAACCAACCCTGTCAACCTACGCGGTTGACC
>CAKKQB010000007.1:0-7281 GCA_919901915.1 Omnitrophica bacterium GWA2_41_15 | reverse complement strand
AATGCCGCGCTGTATTCTATTAGGGATACGCGGGAGAATTTTGGCTTAAAGATGCTTCTGTCGGACGAGGATATTTTCAGGAAGGATAAGGTTATTTGTGTTTATTTAGATGCCTTAAACGCGATTATGCTTGAGATAATTAATCCCGCGATTCCTTTTGCCGCTGATGAAGATGATCCGCGGGCCTGCCAGTATTGCCCGTTTTTTTATTTATGTAGGTAGGGTAAAAATTAAATATCTTTTTAAAATAATTTTTGGTATAATTAAACAAAATCAATAGGAGGGAATATGGACGATATAGAGAAGGCGCCGGTATTGGTAGCTGATGAGGCTACGCATATAAAAGATCATGAGAAATTACCTATTCATGCGCCGATAATAGTACTGCGTTACCGGACTATCAAAAAAAACAATTCCTTAGGATGGTGGTCAGCGGTCGTATTATTGGAAGATCACGGGAAAAAACAGGTTTGTTTTTATCGCTGGAAAAAAAATAAGGGTGAGTGGAAACGCGATAAGAAACTTCCTTTTAAAACGCCTGCTGAATGGGCGGCGATTAAAGAAGCGGTGGAATCGTTTATGCCGGAACTTGAAGAAAAATTGCAACCGTTACCTTTATAAAATTATGTCATATCAAGTTTTTGCTCTTAAGTGGCGGCCGCGGGATTTTGATGAGGTTGTTGGGCAGGGGCCGGTTATAACCGCGTTAAAAAACGCTTTAGAAAAAGATAAGCTTGCGCATGCCTATTTATTTGCCGGGCCGCGGGGCGTAGGTAAAACCTCTACTGCCAGGATTTTGGCTAAGACGCTTAATTGTAAGGATGGCTCTATCCTGAAGCCTTGCCAGAAATGCGCCTCCTGTATTGAGATATCAAAAGGCTGTTCACTTGATGTTATCGAAATAGACGGCGCGTCTAATCGCGGTATAGATGAGATTAGGACTTTGCGCGAAAATGTAAAATTCGCGCCTGTCCAGGGAAAATTTAAGGTTTATATAATTGATGAGGTACATCAGATTACCCCCGATGGTTTTAATGCCTTGCTTAAGACTTTGGAGGAGCCGCCGCCGTATGTAAAATTCATTTTTGCTACTACTCATCCTCATAAAATAATTCCGACAATTTTATCCCGTTGTCAGCGTTTGGATTTTCGGCGAATTTCGTTAACGGAGCTTATTAAACAGCTTGAGTATGTTGTTAAGGAAGAAAAGATCGCGATAGATAAAGAGGTTTTATCTGTTATCGCGAAATCTAGCGACGGTTCATTAAGGGACGCGGAATCGGTTTTGGATCAGTTGGCTTCTTTTTCCGAAGGTAAAATTTCTTTGAGCGAGGTTGTTTCTTTATTGGGCACCATAGAGCAGGAGGCGCTATTTGGAATAACGGATAAGCTTATTCAAAAGGATGTTTTAGCTGTTTTGGGGCTGTTGAATAACATTATTGATGAAGGAAAGGATATCAGCGTATTTTTATCAAGCCTGATTGAGCATTTTCGTAATCTGATGATTGCTAAGGCGACTAAAGCGGACGCGAAGTTGATAGATTTGCCCGAGGATACTTGCGTAAAGTTATTAAAACAAAGCCAGGCTTTTAGCATGGAAGAGATACTTAACGCGTTTAATATTTTGGTTAATACGCAGGAGATGTCAAAAAGAATGTCCTCTTTGCGTATTCCTTTGGAGGTAAGTTTAGTTAGGTTGGCGCATGGCAAAAAAGAAATTCTGGCGCCGGCGCCGGCGTCGGCTCTGGCGTCGGTTCAGAAGCATGCTCCATTAATTAAGGAGCTGGTTAAGGAATCAATTAAAGAGCCGGTTAAAGAGTTGGTTAAGGAGCCGGTTAAGGAGATAGTTAAAGAGCCGATCAAAGAGCCGGTTAAAGAGCCGGTTAAAGAGCCGGTTAAAGAAGAGATTATTCCTTTTGAAGAAGAAAAAGTAGAAAAGATGGAGTTTGCGCCTGCGCCTTGCGCGGTTTCTTTAGACAATATAAAGGACGGCTGGCAGAGTATAATTGATAATTTAAGCAAGATAAAAATGTCTATCGCTACATATTTAAATGAAGGCTCTCCTATAAGCTTAGAGGCAAACATATTGGTTATAGCTTTTCCTAAAAGTTTCTCTCTTCATAAGGAAGTATTGGAAGAAAATAATAATCGGGTAATTATTGAAAAGAGTATATTTGAGTTGTTTAGTGTTAATTTAAGGGTAAATTTTATTCTTTCGCGGGAAGTCAAAGGGAAAGAAGATAGCCAGAAGCATCCTTTTGTTAAATCCGCGTTAGATATGTTTGGCGGGAGGGTGATTAATAGCGTATAGCGAATAAAGGGAATAAGGGATAAAGGGGGCAGGGCAGAGTTAAAGAAGAGATTCTAAAGCTAAAAGATGAGCAGGAAAACAGAAATGCCCCCTTTCTTTTTCCTTAAATGACATTTGTGCTGAGTGTATTGACATTTAGCACAAACTAACGTATACTTATTTTATGGGAAATATTTATTGGGATCTAGCTAAAAATCGAAAGTTAAAAACTGAACGGGATATTTCGTTTGAAGAGATACTGGTTTGTATTGAAAATCAGCAGGTATTGGCTATTATTCAAAATCCTAGTAAAAAATACAAAGGCCAGAGAGTTTTTGTTGTGGAGTTAAACAATTACGTTTATTATGTTCCATTTGTTAAGGCGGGGGATGATTTGTTTCTTAAAACTATTATTCCCAGCCGTAAATTGACCAAGGAATATTTGAGAGAAGGAGGCGGTTAAGATGCGTAATTATCAACCTGATAAAGGAGAACAGGAGTTAGCATTATCTATTGAAAGAGGAGAGTGGAAACCAGTTAAAAATATGGCGGCTGAGATCAAGAAATATGCTGAGTATGCCAAAAATACTTTGAAAAAAGATCAGAGGATTAGTATTCGTATGTCCAAGCAGGACTTCATTGGCATTCAAAGCAAAGCCATAGATGAAGGCATTCTATATCAAACATTGATTGCAAGCATAGTGCATAAGTATATAAACGGTAAATTAGTGCCCCAGAAATAAGAAAATAGGCCGCAAAAGAATTTTAGGTAGATTTTTCAACTCCAAGCTTTGTGGCGCAGGCCATAATGGCTTGGGTTTTTTAATGAGCGCGCAACTTATATTCTCTCTTAACAGGGTTAAATCCTTTAATTAATGAAATATGCCGCATTATACGGATTCGATAGAAAAACTTATAAATAGTCTGACAAGGTTTCCGGGCATTGGCAGAAGGAGCGCTGAGCGTATAGTGAATTATATTCTTGGCGCTAGCAGGGCTGAGATAAATATTTTGTCAGAAGCGATTAATAAGGTAAAGGAAGTAATTAGGTTTTGTAAAATTTGCAATAATCTTAGCGAGGAAGATACTTGTAAGATATGTCAGGATAGCCGCCGTCAGAAGGATATAATTTGTGTCGTAGAAAATCCTAGTGATGTTTTGGCAATAGAAAAAGCAGGTTATTTTAATGGCGTCTATCATGTATTATTAGGCTCTATTGCTCCTTTGGAAGGCAAGGGGCCGGGCGATTTAAAGATTGATGGGTTGCTTCAGAGGATAAAACAGGACAACACCCAGGAAATAATTATTGCCACCGACGCGGATACAGAAGGAGAAATCACTGCTTTGTACCTTGCTGAACTGCTTAAGCCAAGAGGTGTAAAGTTGATGCGTTTGGGTATAGGTATTCCTATGGGTTCTAATTTAGAATACGCGGACGCCACAACTTTATCTAAGGCCCTTGAATCCCGCCGGCCAATTTAATTAGTTTTCACTAAAAAGCGAAAATTATGATTACGGCGCTCAAATGAAAGATGGCAGAGATTAAAACAGCGTCGAGACTTATCTGTGTAATCTGTATTTTAATCTATGTAAGCCTCATTTAATTAATTGTTATGATATCTATTAATAATTTATCTAAAAATTACGGAAAGAAAGTTCTTTTTGGAAATATTTCCTTGAGCATAAACAGGGGAGAAAAGATAGGGCTTATTGGGCCCAATGGCTCAGGTAAGACTACGCTTTTTTCGTTAATACTTGGGGAAATAGAATCTTCGGCAGGGAGTGTGGCAGTCAATAAAAATATCCATATCGGGTATCTTCCTCAAGAGGCGAGTTTTAAGTCTGGGTCTTCAGTTTTATCTGAGTTGACTGAAGGCGATGAGAGGATTATGCGCCTTAAAGAAGAAAAGGAGGCGCTTGAGGAAAAAAATGAAGCCGGCTCAAAACGATATGGAGATGTTTTGCATAATTTAGAGATGCTGGGATATTTTGAATTGGAACATAAGGCCAAAAAGATTTTAATGGGGCTTGGTTTTAAAGAAGGAGATTTTAACCGGCTTATATCTGAAATGAGCGGCGGCTGGCAGATGCGCGCTTTATTAGGTAAGCTCCTAACCTATCAATACGATATTTTATTGTTGGATGAACCGACGAATTATTTAGACTTAAATGCTGCTTTATGGCTTAAGGATTATCTGGCTGGTATTGATGGGACATTTGTTATGATTTCTCATGATAAGGCTTTCTTAAATGAGGTAACGAACTATACTTTAATTCTTGAGAATGGTTCAATTTTTAAGGTGCACGGTAATTATGAACAGTACGAGAGGATAAAAGAAGAAAAACGCGCTTTTCTTACGAAACAGCTTAAGGAGCAGGAGAAGAAGCGCGAGCAGTTACAGGAATTTTGCGATCGTTTTCACGCGCAACCGAATAAGGCCGCCTCAGTGCGCGCTAAGCGCAGGATTTTAGAGAGGATGGAAGAGGAAGTGATTGTCGTGCCCCAAGATCCTCGTGAGAGTATAAAGAATTTCCGTTTTCCTAGTGTTGCTAGAAGCGGATATAAGGTGATGACGCTGGAAGGAGTAGCTAAATCTTACGGCGAGGTTCCTGTATATAAAGATTTGTGTTTTGAGATAATGCAGGGCGAGAAGGCAGTTTTGGTCGGTGAGAACGGAGCTGGCAAATCTACGCTCTTAAAAATTTTAGCCGGGGTAGTTGATATTAATAGCGGTTCGCGTATTGTCGGCCATAATATAGATGTAGGTTATTTTTCTCAAACGCGTATGGATGTGCTTAGTCCTAATAATACTGTTTTACAGGAAGCGTATTCTGCCGCGCCTGGTTTTATGTCTGAGGAAACTATACGGACAATTCTTGGGGCGTTTCTTTTTACGGGTGATGATTCTGACAAAAAGGTTTCCGTGCTTTCCGGAGGCGAAAAGAGCCGGCTTATTCTGGCCAAGCTTTTGATTAATCCGCCGAATTTTCTTCTCTTGGATGAACCAACTACTCATTTAGATGTAGACGCGGTGGATGCCTTGGTTAAGGCGTTAACAGATTATGAGGGAACGCTTGTTTTTATCAGCCACGATATTTATTTTGTCCGTTCCATAGCAAATATGGTTTTTGAGGTTAAAGACGGTAAGATAAGAAAATTCCTTGATAGTTTTGACTATTATTTAGAAAAAAAGGACCAGAGAGAGGTATCTGTTGAAAAGCTTGGCCAGCGGGACAAATTGGCTCGACAGCCAGAGATATCTATCGCGAAAGAAAAAGCAAAAGAAGAAGAGAGGTTGCGCAAAGAGAAAGAAAATAAACACAAAGCCTCTAATGCCTCTTTACGTAATATGATGAATAAATTGGGGAATGAAAAACAGAAACTTTTTTTAGAAAGTTATGCTAAGGCGCGCGCTTTGTCTAATCCGCATATTTACCGTGATGAGGATACGGCCAGAACATACGGCCGCCGCCTAAAGGAGATTGAGCAGTTAATTTCTGAAATCAATAGCAAGATTAAGGATTTAAAGGCGCAAATTATTTAGTTCTTGATTTTAAAGCAATCTTAAGTTAAAATAATTACTATGGTCAGATTAAGTCCAATTGGACTCAATGCAGGGGGTCGGGTTTATTCGATCCGCAAAAAAGGAGGGATGTAGCGATGAACCTAATTGTATTAACAAGTATTGGGATAGCCGCGATTATTATTATTTATTTCGGTAGGCATGTTTTGGGTGGTTTTTTTGGTTTATACAAAGTAGTTCCCGTGAATGAGGCGCATATTCGTATATTGAAAGATTCAAAGATGACGTTCTCTTCTCGTCAAGGTAAAAGCGCGTATTGGGTAGTTCCTTTTATAACAAAGTTACATAAGTTACCGCTTTGTAATTTAGCCATACCTGTTAATGATATAAAGCTTAATGATAAAAATATGGCTAAGTTTGTTTCTGATATAATGTGTTTCATAAACATAAACAATATAGATTTGGCTGTTGAGCGTTTAATTCTTACTGATACAGAGAAAGAATTAGGTTTTGATTTTGTTAAACTTTCTGAAGATTTGCGGGCGATTATGGAAAGCGTTGGAAGGACGGTTACGACCAAACAGACTATTTTAGATATCTATATGAATAGGTCGTTGTTGGACCATGCAATTACTAAAGAGGTTGAGGTTGTTTTTCCGAAGTGGGGTATTGAACTTGTTGATTTGGAATTGAAAGATATTAAGGATGCTCCTGGAAGCACAATCATCGCTGATATAGAAAGGAAAGTCGCGTCAGAAATCAGGCGAGACGCGGATATAAGAGTTGCCACTACTAATAAAGAAGCGGAACTTATTAAAGCTGAAGCAGAGGAGACTTATCGTAAAAGGCAGATAGAAAAAGATAAACAGATAGGTATGGCGGATCAATTTAAAAATCAAGAAATTGCCACTAAAGAAGCAGAGGCAAATGTTCAGAAGATTGAAGCAATGAGAAAGTTAGAAGTAGGACAAGCTGAAATTGAAAAACAAAAGATGGAACAACTCGCTATGGGGCAGAAGTTAAAATATACCATTGAAGCGGAAGGCCAGGCTAATCAGATACAAAATGTGGGTAAGGCTGAAGCAAATATTATACAGATTAAGAAAGAAGCGGACGCGGCAGGTACGTTGAAATTAGCTGAAGCCTTAAAAGAGTATAATGACGTAGCTATAAATGTAAAGATTCTTGATATCCAAAAAGATATAATGATCGCGAAATTTAACGCGCTAGCTCAAGCGGTCCAAAAAGCAGACGTAAAATGGATTATGAGCGGAACAAACGCTCAAAAATTCTTTGGCCTTAATCTAGACGCCGAAGGCGGAGCAAACCTTCAGCAATTCATCCAGGAGAGCGGCCTGGATTTAGAGAAATTAAAAGACCTGTTAAACATTAACAAAACGAGTAAATAGCTTATTCCCCCGTAGCTCAGTTGGTAGAGCGAGTGGCTGTTAACCACCAGGTCCGAGG
>CAKKQB010000006.1 GCA_919901915.1 Omnitrophica bacterium GWA2_41_15 | reverse complement strand
AGATAATGCTGCCTGCCCAGCGATAAACGTTATTTGTTTTGATAATGCTGCGCATATTCTCCATGCGCTTTCTTTTTTCTTCCGAAGGCATTTCAATGGCAAGCTTTATGCTATCAGCAAAATCTTCTATGGAATAAGGATTTATCTGTATGGCATCAGTTAATTCTTTGCTGGCTCCGGCAAAACGGCTCAAAATCAATGTACCATTTAAGTCATTTTTTGAGGCGGCATATTCTTTGGCAACTAAATTCATCCCATCAGACAGGGAACTTACAATACAAATATCAGCAAGCAGATAATATGGCCTGATTTCTTCAGGTGAAAAATGCCTCTTTAAATAGATTATCGGCTTCCAGTTTCCATCCGAATATTTCCAGTTCTTTTTCTCTACCAGCTCATCTATTTCACCCATTAAATCGTGATAGCGTTTTATATGGGTTCTGCTTGGGGCAGCTAACTGGATAAAAACAAATCTATTTTTATACTGGGGGTATTTTTCAAGGAATCTGTCGATTGCGTGAATCCTTTCTGTTATGCCTTTGGTGTAATCAATCCTGTCTACGCCCAAGGCTACTATTTTTCCAGTAAGCCCAAATTCCTCACGGATCCTATTTATCTGGTCTGTTTCTGTCTTGGAGACTTTTCCATTGATATAGCCATCTACACTGATAGGAAATGCCCTGACAAAGGTTTCTTTATTGAAGCGGGTCACGCTGAATTTCTCTGTATCAACTTTTGACTCAAGGAGCCTGTTGGCGGTATCAAGGAAATTATTGCAGTGGCTCTGCACATGAAAGCCGATCAAGTCACAGGCGAGCATTCCTTCTAAAATCTGCTCCTGATAGGGACAGGTTGAAAAAACTTCCGGATTCGGCCAGGGTATGTGCCAGAATAATGCTAAAGTTGCATCCGGACGCTTCTCTTTAATCAGCTTAGCAAGCAAAATAAAGTGGTAATCCTGAATAAACACAAAAGGATTTTTTACCGGCAGCTCTTCCAGGATAGCGTTTGCGAATTTCTGATTTACCTTTTTATAAACCTGCCAATCCGATTCCCTGAACATAGGCCTTGTATGGGTAAGATGGCAAAGTGGCCACAACCCTTCATTTGCAAATCCGTAATAATAGCCTTGCTCCTCCTCCTTTGACAACCAGACTCTCTTAAGGATATAGCGGTTGTCTCCCGGAGGAACGCCTAATTTATCTTTTGAATTTACAAATTGGCTATCAGCATCTCCGCTTCCATGGGCAATCCAGGTTCCGCCACAGGCGCGCAGAATAGGATCAATTGCAGTAACTACACCGCTTGCCGGACGAATGCATTTAGGTTTACCCGTAATTTCATCAATGACATGCATATATGGCTCTCTATTTGATACCACAAACAACGCCTTTTCTCCCAACCGAGCATGAACAAGGTCGCGTAGCTTCTCTTCTGTCCATAACTCTTCCTTATCCATGCGCTCGGATGCC
Source organism: Omnitrophica bacterium GWA2_41_15 (assembly GCA_919901915.1). GTDB lineage: Bacteria > Omnitrophota > Gorgyraeia > Gygaellales > Profunditerraquicolaceae > CAKKQB01. The sequence continues at coordinate 24,300 of CAKKQB010000006.1, read as the reverse complement.
TTGTCAGATACAATTTTACGGGCAACTCTTAAGCTTAAAGCTACTTGTTCAACTTCACTGGCAAGTTTTCCAAGCTCTCCCTTTTCTTTAATAGGATGGGGCAAATCAGTATCGCCTTTCTGAAAATAATGAAACCACTCGGTGAGCCGCTTGACAGGCAGGGTAAATATCTGCCTCTGGATTAAAAGCATGGTTGACATTATTAACACCATCAGGATAATCAGGGATGTGCTTATGCGCCTCCAAGAATCAGCCAATATTGTAAAAACATACGAAGTATCATATATAACTTCCACTGCCCCCAATATATTGTTATCATCATCCGTAACAGGCAGGATATAACTATACACTGAATATTCCATGAACTTTTCCAGCGCTCCGCGTGTAGTCTTATTAGACAATATTTCCTTAAGATAGGGTTTGTCTTTCTGGCCCCAATCAGAAATTCTTTCGGTAATAGCTAAAATATTGCCTTCTTTATCATAAATAACGCCACCCTGCATTCTTTCCCTTCTTTGAAAAGTCTCAACTAAACGGCTGGCACTCTTTAAATCGTTGTTTAATAAAATATGCCTTGCAGATAATTCTATGCTTTCAGCAACGGCTTTGGCTTTTCTCTGGAGGTCATCCATCAATCTTTTTTCTTCAAAGCGGACCTGTATTACGCCGAATACTGTAAAAACTAGGGAAACTATAATCAAAATGGGCAGGACAAATTGCAGGACTCGTCTCATTTACCTTATTCTCCCCTAAATATTACATAAATTTACAGTTTATGTATCTTTCTTTGTTTCTCTTCGCAATCATTTTTATTTATCCAATATCATTCTAAAGTAAAAATCCTTAATTACATTGCTTTACATTACTTCACATTATGCAACATCCAACAGAATTTTAAATTTTATCCACTATTGTCATAACCCCTTCACTCCAAATCAGTTAACCCCTTTAAAATGCCCAAAATCATATCGCGGTACTTACACCAACGGCCATCCGAATGTAACTAAAAAAACTTTATTTTTCTTTATCTCACTATTACTTATAGGTTTTTAATAAATTTTGCGTATCACATTTTCATAACATACGGCTCAAAATTTGAGGCTCTTGTAAAAAACTGGCTACTTTTTTGTAATAACGCTTAACTTTGATATTATTTAACCAAGATAGAGTTTGAATTATAGCTAACAAAAATAAAATTAAACATAAAATAAAGAATAAAGACATGATAATCATATTAGTCTATATCGCTTACCACCTGTGCAGTTCCCATAACCATCAACCATAAAACATAAGTCAACTGCAATACAATATAAAATGGTTAATTTTTACTTATAAAGAAAAAGATTATAAATGTAATACTAGAAATAATTGATGTTATTGTAACCAATACGCATATGCCAAGAAGGGCTATATTCAGAGAAGACGGCTGTTGTTTTACTGACGCCAGAATAAAACCGGGAATTATAAAACCAAGAAATCCCATTATCACAGATATTAGCAATCCTTTTCCCGCTGTTTTCTTTTTCATTTTTTTACCTACTCGCCTATGGAAACACCCCCTAAGCCGCTTATTATTTGCCTGCCTGCGGCCAAACCAAGTCATAATGCACACTGCGGCCATTGCCGGACAGTTGGCGCAAGATTTTTTTATCCAGCATATCCGAAATTTCGCGGAATGCCGTGGCACGACTTATCTTAGCGATACTTACATATTTCCGCGTCGTTAGCCCGCCCTCAAAGCCTCCGAGACCAGCATCCAGCATACGGTTTAAAACTTTCTTCTGGCGCTCATTTATTCCGGCTTGAACATGTTCCTGCCAAAAATCTGCTTTAGCTAGAACATTTCCAATAATCTTATCGGATCTTTGAATGGCGCGTTCGAAACATTCCAAAAACCAAACGAGCCATTTAGTTACATTCACACTCTCGCTCTTAGTGCATTTTTCAAGAATATCGTAATATCCTTTTCTTTCTTCCATAATCTGAGAGGAAAGGCTATAATAACGCACATTTAGTTTTTCATCCTGCGCAAGAGCCATATCTGTCAATGCGCGAGCAATACGACCGTTACCGTCCTCAAACGGATGAATAGTCACAAAATAAATATGTGTTAAGCCTGCGCGCAAAATACCGTCCATGGCCTTACGGCTTGATTCCCACCAACGTAGAAACTCCCGCATTTCTGCCTCTACTGTTTCTCCAAGAGGCGCTTCAAAATGAATTTTTTCCTTCCCTACCGGACCAGATACTACCTGCATCGGTTCTTTGCTTCTCCATTGTCCAATCCGGATTTTATGAAAACCAGAGTATCCTGACGGGAAAAGCGCGGCGTGCCACCCTTTGAGCCTATCTGCAGAAAGAGCTTTATTATATTTTTGTGTTGCATCCAAAATAACCTCAACCAATCCGTCCACAGGCCGAGTAGCTGAAATCAAACCAACTTCCCGCAGGCCTAAATGCCTGGCAACTGATGAACGTACTATTTGAGGATTCAGGCGCTCCCCTTCAATTGCGGCTGTTTTAATGGCTTCTTCTGTAAGAATATCTGCCTGCGCCTCTTCGCCAAGGCGAAACCCAAGCCGCTTGACCCGGCCGAGAAAATTACCTTGCAAAAGGCGCGCCCGGCCCAAAAGAGACAGAAGGACGTCACTATCCCAGTTTAATTTCGGCCATAAATCGCTTTGCCAAATATATTTCATTTTAATCACTCTTTCATGAAGCGATTAACCGCCTTAATCGCTTCATATTATGATACAATTATAACATCTACCACTTCAACAAACAAGTCTTTATTTTAATAATAGCTCAGCTCTTAGAAGTATCCGTCGGTGTCATTGCGAGCCCGAAGGGCGAAGCAATCTCTTTAACATTTCCGTCGTAAAAAGATTGCCACGGGCTGATAAATCAGCCCTCGCAATGACACGATAAGGATTGCGACACAGCCCGAATGACACGATTACTTCCAAACGCTGAACTGTTACTTATTTTAGCTTTTTTACCTTATCTTCAAGGTTACTAATGTTAAGAGCGCCAGAAGCCCGGCGATAATCCAGAATCTGACAATTATTTTATTTTCCGGCCAATTAAGAAACTGAAAATGATGATGCAGGGGGGCTATCTTAAATATGCGTTTCTTAAAAAGACGGAGAGAACCAACCTGCAAGATTACCGAAAGGGCTTCCAAGGCAAATATGCCCCCCACAACTGCTAACAATAATTCCTTCTTTATCAATAACGCTATAACGCCTATGGCTCCGCCAAGAGCAAGAGACCCCACGTCTCCCATAAAAACAGAGGCCGGATAACAATTAAACCATAAAAAACCAAGGCTTGAACCTACAATACTCGCGCAAAATACGGCTAATTCCCCGGTTCCGGGAATATAAGGTACTAAAAGATAAGAGCTAAATTTTATATTTCCTGTCACGTAACTCAACACACTAAATGCCAAAGCCACCATAACCATAATGCCCGATGCCAAACCATCCAAACCATCAGTAAGATTCACCGCGTTTGATGAGCCGGTTATTACTAAAATTACAAATAATATGTATAAACCGTCTAAATCTATGGAAACATTTTTTAAAAATGGCAGGTCCAGCCTTAAGCTAAGCTGCGGGTCTAGCATAAAAATAATGCCTAATATCAACCCCAAAACAATCTGACTAGTTAATTTCGCGGCCGCGGTAAGGCCCTTTGATTTCTCTTTTGTCTGTTTTAAGTAATCATCAATGAATCCAGTTACGCCTAACCAGGTGATACTAAACAAAACAATCAATATATATTTATTGGTTATATCCGCCCACAAAAGCACAGAAATAATAATCGCGAGTAATATTAATATACCCCCCATAGTAGGCGTATTATGCTTGTGGCTATGCAATTCGTCCAACCGGGCGCTATCCTGCTTAGTTATCTTTTCGCAAAGCCCCCATTCCCTTAATCTCCTTATTACCAACGGGCCAAAAATAAGGCTAAGAAAAAAAGCAGTCACAGCCGCCAACACGCAGCGGAATGTAATATAATGAAAAATATTAAATGCAGGAATTATATCACGTAAGGAATAAAGTAAGTGGTATAACATTTTCGTTTAATATAATATTCTCCGTCCAAAAGAGATTGCCACGCCCGCCTTCGGCGGGCTCGCAATCAGACTGTGTCACAATCCAACTTTTGTGTCATTGCGAGGCCTCCGAAGGAGGCCGTGGCAATCTTTTCTCGACGAGAAATATTTTTAAGATTACTCGCCTTCGGCTCGTAATGACACGCATTTTGCTATTGCGACACAGTCTGAATGACACTCGTCGGGGGCTTCCAATGACAAAATAAATTCAAAATTCAAAACAGAAATTTTGTCATTCTCCCTTCAATACCTCTTCCATCTTCATTGACCGGGAACCTTTAACTAACACTATATCATCCGGCCCAAGCATTAATTTCCTGAATAAAATATCCCGCGCCTGGCTGGAAGTTTCGCAAACAAATATACTCTTACTATCAAAACCTGCTTCGCGCGCCGTATCCGCGGAAATTCTTGAAAGCATCCCTACCGTTATGAACGCGTCGCAAATCCGGGCCGCGTCCTTACCCGCCTGCTGATGAAATGAATCTCCGCGCGGGCCCAGCTCCAGCATATCGCCCATAACCATTATTTTTCTTCCCTTCACCTTAAGCTTGTCCAAAACATCCAAGGCCTGGCTCAAAGAAGCAGGGTTTGAATTATAGGTATCGTCAATAAATCTTAATTTACCTAATTTGATAAAATTAAGCCTGCCTTGGGGAAAAGAAAAAGCGGCAAGCCTTAACGCGATATCTTTATACGACATACCTAATATCCTCGCCACGGCTATCGCGGAGAGCGCGTTATAAACATTGGAATAACCCAACGCCTTTAATCTAAATTTATATTTTCGCGCCAAAAATTGTATTCCTGCCTTTGAAAATTTAATATCTGTTGCCTGAAAATCACAATAATTTTTAATGCCAAATCCAAAAGCAGCCCTTTTAGCGCCTGCTCTGTTTAACTCTTTTTTTAATAAATCATCATCCGCGTTCAACATCGCAATACGCGGTTTTTTAAGAAACTCTACCAGCGCGTATTTCTCATCAAAAACCCCCTTTAAATCTTTTAAAAATTCAAGGTGTGACGGCCCAATATTAGTAATTAGGCCAATATTGGCAAGGCAAATTTTAGATAAATACTCTATTTCTCCGGGATGGTTTGTGCCTATTTCCAATACCGCGCAATCATAGGAAGCATCAAGATTAAGTAAAGTTAAAGGTAGGCCGATTTGATTATTTTGCGTGCCTATACTTTTGAGAACTTTGAAGCGCTTAGATAATATCCACGCGGCCATATCCTTCGTGGTAGTTTTTCCATTGCTTCCGGTAACCGCGATAACAGGGATATCAAACTTCTGACGCCAAAATCTGGCAATATCTCCCAATGCCCTTACCGTATCTTTAACTTCCAAGCGCGCGACTTGAGGCATTGAACCTATATCCTTAAGCCTGAAGCCTGATTCACTTATAACGCAAACTGCCCCTTTTTTTATCGCCTCATTAATAAAATCATGGCCGTCAAAGTTATTCCCTTTTACCGCGATAAATGCCTGTCCCGGTTTAATTGTCCTTGAATCAATAGAAATACCGCTGACTGATATATCATTATTTATAACAGCGCCAATTAACTTTACGGCCGCTATTTTTATTAATTCATTGATTTTAAACATTCCCTTATTGCCTCCCGATCATCGAAATGAATTGTTTTGTCATTTAATACCTGGTAATTCTCATGGCCTTTTCCGGCAACTAATACTATATCACCCGGTTTTGCCATAAATAAGGATTTCCTAATTGCCTCTAAGCGATCGGGGATCACAGAGTAATTATCTTTGCTTATGCCTCTCTTAATATCCTCAATTATCTCTAAAGGAAACTCTGAACGCGGATTATCATTACAAATAATCGCGAAATCCGATAATTCCGATACTACGCGGCCCATCAGCGGCCTTTTGGTTTTATCGCGCTCCCCGCCGCAGCCGAACACGACAATAATCTTTTTTTTAACACCAAACGAAGCCGAACCCGAACCCTCTAATACCTGCCTCAATGCCCCAATAACATTCCTTAAGGCATCCTCTGTATGCGCGTAATCAACAAAAATAGAAAAACCTTTTCGCGCGTTTATTCTTTCAAGCCTTCCCGGCACAGAGGAAAACTTCGCGATAGCGCCTTCTATCGTTGATAAATCTATCCCCTCATTTATCCCCCACGCCGCGGCTGCTAATATATTATAAACATTATGCATACCGATAAGAGAACTGCTGATTTTGATTTTTCCTTTCGAGCACTCAAGCATAAATTCAACACGCGAAGGACTAAATCTTATATCACGCGCCCTGACATGCGCGCTGTTTTTTATCCCGTAAGTAATTACTCCTGCCCTGGTTAAGGCAGGGATCTTTCTTCCATACGCGTCATCGTTATTAATAACCACGAATGAAGAAGAATCTATATTTTTAAACAGCTTGGCTTTGGCTGAGAAATAATTATCCATTGTTTTGTGATAATCGAGGTGATCCTGCGTTAAATTAGTAAAGATAGCGGAATGGAAATTTATCCCTCCTGTCCTGTCCTGATCCAGGGCATGAGAAGAGGCCTCCATAATCGCGTAATCAACATTTTCTTTTAACGTCCGCGCGAGCAGAGATTGCAATTCCAGCGGCCCGGGCGTAGTATTCTTTGAAGAAAAAACTTTACCGTTAAAACGGCAATTGATTGTGCCTATGACGCTGGGTGAAAAACGCGCCTCAGAAAGCAACGCCTCAATGAGATAGGTTATCGTTGTCTTGCCATTTGTCCCGGTAACACCAACTACTTTTAATTTTAAAGATGGATTGCCTGAAAACACTGAAGCTAGTTTTGCCAGCGCCTTGCGCGTATCTTTTACTTTTATAAAAGGTATTTTTACAGACGACGGACGACGGACGACGGACGACGAAACAATTACTGCTTTTGCCCCTCTATCTATTGCCTCATCAATAAACATATTGCCATCTTCACGAACACCCTTTATCGCCACAAAAACAAAATCCTTTTTAACCTCTTTCGAATTACAGCTTATGCCCTTGATTTCAAAATTCTCTAACTTAGCCAACGCTGAAAAATCCCGCGTTTTACCTAAACCGATAATTTTAATTAAGTCTTTTATATTCATCTAAGATTTCTCCCTTTGGTCGAAATGACAGTCTGAGAATAGCATTAGCGCGTATTATTTTGACTTGAGTCTCCAAAGCCAGATATAAATTTTTCCGGCTGTTTTGCCCTTAAATACTTTAAGGCATCGCCAGCTACATTTTTAAAAACAGGAGCGGCTACTACCCCGCCAAAATAATATGGGTGAGGCTCGTCAACAGTCACAACCACCGCGATAACCGGATCCTCAACCGGAACAAACCCTATAAAAGACGCTACAAATTTATTATGCGAATAAGTTCCATTTGGTTCTAATTTTTGCGCGGTTCCTGTTTTACCGGCAGAGCTAAAACCGGGTATCTTTGCTAATTTTCCCGTGCCTTCTTCTACCACCCCGGCAAGAATCTTTTTTACCCTTGAAGAAGTATCCGGAGATATCACTTGACGAATAAGCTGGGAAGAAAATTTCTGTATGCTCTGGCCATACTTATCCCTGACCTCTTGAATAATATAAGGTTTCATAAGCTGTCCGCCATTAGCAATTACCGAAATAGCGCTTGCCAGCTGCAAGGCGGTTACAGCCACCTCTTGGCCCATAGGTATAGTCACTATGGAAATCTTGGACCAAAGACGCACAGGATTAACTATTCCCGAAACCTCACCGGGAAAGTCAATACCTAACTTAGAACCAAAACCAAATTGCTTCACATACTTATAAAGCAAATCGGAGCCTAAAATCTGCGCCGCTTTAGATGTGCCAATATTGCTTGACTGCTCAATTACTTCCTTAAAAGTAAGCCAGCCATGCGAAGTGTGATCATGTAAAATATGCGTAAAATATTTATAAGCTCCGTTCTCACAAAAAAACTTGTCCTCTTCCTTTACTTTTTTTTCTTCTAACACTGCCGACGCCGTAACAATCTTAAACACGGAACCCGGCTCAAATAAATCGCACACCGCGCGATTACGCATAGAAGCCTTACTTAAGGAAGACCTCTCATTTAAATCATAAGTAGGGCGATTCGCCATCGCGAGAATGGCCCCGCTCTTTGGGTCCATAACCACAATGCTCGCGCCTTTGGCGTGATACATCTTATAGGCCTTATCAAGCTCTCTTTCCGCGATATACTGGATTACTTCATCAATAGTCAGGACTAAATTATAACCGTCTTTGGGTAAAACCATTTTTTCCCAAAGGTCTAATTTTCTCTGCTGGGCATCCCTCAAAAACAATGCCCAACCGGGCTCTCCTTTTAGATATTTATCGTAATAAAGTTCAATGCCCTCTAAACCAGTATTATCCAAACCCGCAAAACCAATTACCTGACTAGCAAGGCAAGTATTAGGGTAAGAACGCCTACTTTCCTTTATAAATCCTAAGCCTTTTAGATTAATTTTTTTTATCGCTTCAACCTGCTCAGGGGTAACCTTTCGCGCCAGCCAGACAAAAGATCTCTTTTTATAAAGCCTATCCCTTAAATATTTTTGGCTCAAACTTAATACGCGCGGTAACTGCCTTATAATTTTTTCCTTATCAACGTCTTTGGTTTCATTTGGAGAAACGTAAAGAGAACTTGCCGGCAAATTCAGGACCTGTGGCTTAAGGTTAGAATCATAAATCGTTCCCCTTAATGGTTCCAATTCCACAAAAAGATTATGTTGTTTTTTAGCAAGACTCGTCAGATAATTTGACCGAAAAAAATGAATAAAAAGCAGGCGGGCAATACAAAGTATTAAAAAAGCGAAAAAAAATAAAAATATCGCTTCGTTTCTGCGACGATAATTACTTATATACACGATTAATCACGGATGAGACACGGATTTTTTAAACACGGATAGGCACGGATTTTTTAGACACGGATAGACACGGATTTATCCGTATGTATCCGTTCTTTTATCCGTGTGTATCCGTTCTTTTATCCGTGTGTATCCGTGTTTTTAACTAAGGGTTAATTGTTTTTGCTTCGGCTTGTTTTCTAACACTGAAGATTTTCGAAAGCAATGTTTCTCTGCCTACGGAAGCCATCCTAATTTCTGAATTTTCTATAGGTTGGTTTAATTTTACCATACGGCAGGTATCAGGCATCTGAAATTCATTGCTTTTAAAAATCTTAGCTCCCACATAAACCAAAGACGCGCTTTTTTCTATATTGTATCTTAAGATGCTATTTTTATCAAGCAAATCCTCAAAGGCCACCCGGCCTTTCTGGCCAAGATAGGCAAAACGCATTATCTCTGTCTGTTGATAAACATAAAGGAGGGAAAAAGAGGTAATTAAAGCGGCTATTGACAGGAATCTATGTACTCTCATCATATTCTCTCCGCGACTCTAAGTTTAGAGCTTCGGCTCAATGGATTAAGGCTTATCTCCGCCTCAGAAGCCATTAACGGCTTAGGAGTAATTATATCTACCAAGCCAAGGCTGGAGAATTTTTTAAAACTGTGTTTTACAATGCGATCCTCTAATGAATGAAAAGAGATCACGCATATTCTGGCTTTTTCTTCAAGCAAAGAAACTGCCTTACTTAAAACAGCTTCCAATACTTCCAATTCTCTATTTACCGCGATACGAATCGCCTGAAAAGCCCTTGTCGCTCGATGTATGCGATAATGTTTATGCCTGTATTTAAATGGTGTTGACCTGCTCACAATATCGGCCAACTCCAGAGTTGTAGAAATAGGATGCCTTTCGCGCTCCTCCACCAAAAGGCGCGCTATGCGATTATGCCACCTTTCCTCGCCAAAATTCCAAAGCAAGTTTGAGAGCTCCTCTTCGTTCAAATTATTTACTAAATCATAAGCGGAAATTAAGCTCTCTTTATCTAAACGCATATCTAAGGGGCCGTCCTTCTGGAAACTAAAACCACGCTCGGCTTCACTCAATTGAAGCGAAGAAACCCCTAAGTCAAACAGTATTCCGTCAACCTTTTTAATTTCCATTTTTTCTAATACTATATCTATATCAACAAAGTTACTGTGCGCGAATTCGCAAGCAGAACTGAATTTTTCCAATCTCTTGCGGCAGATATCCAAAGATTCCCCGTCGCAATCAATACCAATAAGCTTTCCGCCGGGAATTATACGCTCTAAAATACTCAAACTATGCCCGGCTGTCCCCATAGTAGCATCCACTATAATTTTGCCCGGAGCCAAATTTAAATATCCTAAAACCTCATCGAGCATAACTGGTATATGAAATTTTTGTTCCACAAATTATATTTCCATTAATTTCTCGGCGATCTCTTCGTAAGAAGCCCGATAATTTTTATTAAACTCTCCCCATTCATCCTTAGCCCAAATCTCAATCCTGCTAGAAACCCCCACGATAACCACGTCTTTTTTAATAACGGCAAATTCCTTTAAATACTGGGGAAGCAAAATCCTTCCCTGCTTATCAGGCATTACTTCCTGCGCGCTAGAAAAGAATAAACGATTAAATATACGGCCCTGCTGTTTAGTCAGAGATAATGCCTTAAACTTACCTTCCTGCGAACGCCACTCTTCTTCTGAAAACATAAAGAGGCATTTATCTAATCCCGCGGTAACAAAAAATTTTTCTATAAAATGCGCCTTGGCCGCGTCGCGAATCCTGGCAGGTAAAATAAGGCGGCCTTTACGATCTATAGAATGTGAATATTCGCCGTAAAACATATCTCTCCCCTTATAACTAAAAATACTTTTGCCTTTAAGATTTCTCCCTTCGGTCGAAATGACAGTCCACGGTGTTAAGCCTTGTCATTTCGAGGAGCGAAGCGACGAGAAATCTTTACCACTAGCCGAAGCCCCTCAACCACTTCACTCCACTTTTAACCACTTTATGGATAAAGTATAGACAAAATTTCTAATTTTGTCAAGAGGAAAAATTGCTTAATTGATTGGGACACAACAAGTAGTGGCATTAAAAAATTAATGCGGCATATATTGTGGTGTGGGTTAGTGGCGGGAGATTATTTTTTTGGCAATAACGATATCTTTTTTGATTTGTTCTGAAAGCGCGGAAAGTGAAGGGAATTTTCTTTCTTCTCTTATTTTTTTTATAAATCGAATCTCTAAGGAATCTCCATAAATATATTTGTTAAACCCAAAAATATGCGCCTCAATATGAACCTCGCTCCCCGAATTTAAGGTCGGCCTAGCGCCAATATAACAAATACCATTAAGCCGGCAAGGCAATGGTTTGGCTTTCCGCATGGCCAAAGCCATAAATTTCTTTGCATCTAAAATAACATTTACCGTGTATACTCCTTTAGGCGGGATAACCTCGTGATGCGCGTCTATATTGGCGGTAGGAAATCCTAATCTTTTGCCAAGGGTTCTTCCTTTTATAACTGTACCCGAGACACTCACAAACCTACCTAAAAATTTCCCCGCGCGAGTAAAATCTCCTTTTCTAATTAACGCGCGAATAGAAGTACTGTTTATGGGCTTATTATTTATTTTAATTATACTAAACGCCTTTAATTTATAATTATAAATTTTCCCTGACTCTTTTAACATCCTGTAATCGCCAGAAGCGTTTTTTCCAAATCTAAAATTTCTGCCGATGTAAATTTCATCCGCGCCGATTAACTTAACTAAAATATTTTTTATAAAACTCTCGGGCAAGATACTCGCGAATTTTTTATTAAAATTCATAACAATAGCAGCGTCCACGCCTAACTCGCTAATTAACCGCAGGCGATGCTCTAAAGAACAAAGGCTCTCCTCTTTTTGCGGATGCGGAGAAAATGTTAAAACCACACTTGTCCCGCCAATAACGCGCGCCCTCTTAACTACACTTTTTAATATTTCTCTATGCCCCCGGTGCACGCCGTCAAACACACCCAAGGCAACCACGGGTTTTTTGAATTTTTTTAAGTTCTTTAAACTAAATATACTTATCATCTTTTTTGTGTGAAAATCAGGGGACGCTTCTAAAAAACTAGAAGCGTCCCCTGATTTCCCAAGATTTCTCCCTTCGGTCGAAATGACAATTACCGGGCATCATTTTAAAGACTCGGATATTTTAGCCAAAACTTTTTTTCTTACATCTTCAATTTTTCCCTTGATGGTCGCGCCGCTCGCGGCTTTGTGGCCGCCGCCGCCAAAAAAAGAAGCGATCTTATTTACGTCAATATTACCTTGCGACCTCAAATTAACCCGCACCTCATCTTTTACCCCTAAATTTTCTTTAAAAAGCGCCACAACCTCCACATCTTTTATAGCCCGGCCAAAACGCAATACTTCATCGGGCAAATCAAAAATTATTTTCTTATTCTTTAGCAAATTTCTCTTAACTTCAAAAATTACTACCTTGCCGCCGGCACAGCGCCTCATGCCAAGCAAAATCTTATTCAATAATTTCATATCCTGATACGGGATATCCTCATATATATTCTTATAGATCTGCGTAATATTTAATCCATATTTAAGCAATTCTGATACTGCCTTATGGGTAAAGCTCGTTGTATTAGAATAATGAAACGAGCCTGTATCGGAAAGCATACCCGCGTATAAAAACAAGGCAGTTTCTTTATCCAAAGGAACACCTAATCTTTTATAAAGCATATAAATCATCTCCGCGCAGGAAGAAGCGGCGGAAGAAACCCAATTTATATTTCCAAACATAGAATTACTTATGTGGTGATCAATATTAAGAACGGGTTTATTTCGCGTATTTATCCTATAAACTTCACCTGTCCTCTTTGAATCCGCGCAATCGAGAGCAACAAAACAATCAAAATCTATTTCCGAAAGGTTACTTTTGTATTTCTCTATTTTAATATCAACATTGGCAAATATGGCGCTGCACGCTGGGGGGATATCGTCCTCATTCAGGATAATCGCGCCCTTACCTAACTTTTTAAGAAGGTTATAAAAAGCAAACTCCGACCCCAAGGCATCACTCTCTGGATTCGTGTGAGCAGAAATCAAAAAATTATTATATTTTTTTATACAAGCCATAGCCTTTTCTATGCTCAACTGTTTCTCCTTTCTAATAAGGTTAAACCTTGTCATTTCGAGGAGAAGCTAGGGGACGCTTCTGAAAAAACTAGAAGCATCCCCTGATTTCCCAAGATTTCTCCCTTCGGTCGAAATGACAGTATTAATCCCCTTGTGCCTCTTCTTTCTGAAGGCCTTGATTATTTAGCTCCCCTACTTCATCAAGCACTTCTTGAATCCTAACGCTATACTCACTGGATCTGTCTTCTTTAAAAATAACCTCGGGGGCAAACTTTAAATTAAGCCTTTGAGCAATTAAACTACGGACAAAACCAGTCGCGGAATCTAAAGCCTCCTTTGTCTTTTTGCGCTCCTTCTCTTTGCCTAAAACGCTAAAAAAGATACTGGCATTTCTTAAGTCCGCGCTTAATTCTACTTTCGTAACCGTGATAAACCCCAAACGCGGGTCTCTCAACTTGTCATGCAAAATAATACTGACTTCCTCTTTTATTGCCTGCGCGACCCTATCGTGTCTTGACATTTTTTTAACACGGATTGACACAGATTTTTTAAACACGGATTTTCACGGATTTATCCGCGTCAATCCGTTTTTTTATCAGTGTGTATCCGCGTCCTCAGTAATTTTTTCACCAACTCCAACTCTTCTTCTCTTGTTTTTACTGAACCGTCTAATTTCGCGTTTAGAACCCTTGAAAAAATCTTTTTATAATCCGGCCCCGGAACCGCGCCTAAGGCGTGTAAATCGTGCCCGGATATAGAAATACGCGCCCCATTATAGATTTCTAAAAAATCCTCAATGTGTTTTTGAAAAAACTTATTCGCGTACTTTGCTTTCAATAAAAGAATAACCTCATAACTTAACGGCTCAAGAGAAGCAAATATTTTAGAAGGCTTAATCTTTTCTTTACTTAGGCTGAAAATAAATTTCGTACGGATTTTCTTATATATCAAAACTCTTTTTTCTTCCCCCGCGCGAAAAACAAATTTTTCGCAAGAGGCCCGGACATCATCTATTGAGAGAGAACTTGTCAGGCACATAAAATAAACCAACCAATCATCAAGATGTCTTCGGTGATGATAATTATTTTTGAACCAACTGATCTCTTTTTCAACGCGCTCAAGAAGACAACAAGTTTTTTTATCAAACGCGGATAAACGCGAACTTATAAAATCAAGCCCTGTCAATTTCCACGCGCGCTTTATCTGATCTAAAGGATGAAGCTCTTTTAAAATTAAAATCAGTTCGTCCCGTAACCTTTGCGGCTCTACCTTACAAAGCATATTTTTTCTTACCGACTCCTTTAAAGCTTTTAAGGTTTTTGGTTCAATATTAAAATTATATCTTTTTTCAAAACGAACTGCCCGAAGTATCCGCGTAGGATCATCTATAAAACTTATATTATGCAGAATACGAATCTTTTTGTTAAGCAAATCGCGCCTGCCCCCAAAAAAATCTATCAATCTGCCGAAATCTTTTACTCCAATGCTTATTGCCATCGCGTTCACGGTAAAATCACGCCTATAAAGGTCATCTTTTAAAGCGCCCGCGGAGACTACCGGCAAATGCGCCGGCTGGGGGTAATACTCTTTCCTGGCGCTTGAAATATCAATCTTTAAATGCGGCCGCGCCATAATAGTAGCTGTGCCGAATCTTTTATGGCTAACTAATTTTACATTAAATTCCACAGCTAATTTCTGCGCGAAACCGATTCCATCACCCTCCACTACGATATCAAGATCCAAATTCTTAACACCCAAAATCAAATCCCGCACAAACCCGCCAACAAGATAAACAGCCGTATTATCTTTACAAGCGATATCGCTAATCAGATATATTAAATCTTTAATTTCTTCGGGTAATTTATTTAAACAATCTTTCATTAAAAATCCCCCTTGGGACTGTTGCAAAATGCCAAACTTTGCGTCATTCTGAGGCCCCGAAGGCCGAAGAATCTCGACGATGATAAGATCCTTCGCTTCGCTCAGGATGACGAACGCTTCGCTCAGGATAACGAAAAAGGGTATTTCGCAACGGCCCTTTCTTCGTCCTATTTACGGCCTGGGATGATATGCCTTGTGTATACTTTTAAGCCTTTCCTTATTTATATGCGTATAAATTTGAGTTGTGGAAATATCAGCGTGGCCTAACATCTCCTGAACCGAACGCAGATCCGCCCCTCTCTCTAACATATGCGTGGCAAAAGAATGCCTTAAGGTATGCGGCTTCACCAACTTCTTAATCCTTGAGCTCTTTGTATATTTTTTAATAATCTTCCATACTGACTGACGGGATATTTTTTTACCAAGACGATTCAAAAACAAAACATCCGATTCCCTGCCTTTCAACATAACAGGCCGGCTTACTTCCATATACCTCTGAATACTGATTATAGCTTTTCTACCTAAAGGGACTATCCTTTCCTTGTTCCCCTTTCCAATACAACGCAAAAACCCAATATCTAAACTAAGATTCTCAACCTTTAAATTTACTGCTTCAGAAACACGCATACCAGTAGCATAAAGGGCTTCTAGGATTGCCCTATCTCTTAAGCCCTGTTTATCTCTGACATTGGGCTCTGAAAGTAGCGTATCAACTTCAACCAGAGAAAGTGTCTCGGGAATTTTTTTCCAAAGCCTCGGAGAATCTATTAAATTACTGGGATCGGCCTTTAAAAGATTCTCCCTCACTAAAAATCTGTGAAAGGCGCGTATAGCGGCTAAGCGCCGGGCAATAGAATTTGCCGACAGCCCCTTATCCTTTTGAGAAAACATAAAGTTCGTTATATCAAGCTTTGCTACCTTGGACAAAACATCAATCTGCTGACTCTTCAAGAAATCCGTATAACAATTAAGATCATTACGATACGAAATTATGGTATTATTTGAAAGCCCGCGTTCAACGGACAAATAATTAAGAAATATGTCAATTAATTCTTTCATATAAAATCGACCGAATTATTCGGGCGCGCGCATAGGCGCGCCCCTACGCGGCGATTAAATCAAAAACGGATTATTCCTTTTTTCATCTCCTATTGTGGATGACGAACCGTGGCCGGGATAAATAACTGTATCATCGGGTAATACCAGTATTTTCTCTTTTATAGATTTTATGAGCAATTTCTCGTCGCCGCCAAACAGATCAGACCTGCCTATACCAGAACAAAACAGGCTGTCTCCAGTAAATAATATTTTATCATTTGGCTTAAGCATAAGCAAGGCAATCCCTCCCGGGGTATGCCCGGGCATATGTATAACCTTCAAGACAAGATCATCTAATTCAATAACCTCTCCATCATTAAGGCATTTTATTGGAGACTTAACCTTGTAATCTAACGCGAATACGCTGGAAAGATTTAATTGAGGGTCTTTTAAAAAAATAAAGTCTTTCTCATGTATATAAACAGGCGCGTCAAAACTATTATCAGAGCCGATATGGTCAAAATGACCGTGCGTATTTACGATAAAGCAGGGTTTTAGTTTATGTTTATCCAAAAGACGCTTTATCTTATGCTCATCACCTCCGGGGTCAATAATTATCGCGCCACTAGATTCAGACGCGATGATGTAACAATTAACCTGCATGGGCCCAACGCAAAGAGTCTCTAAAATCATAAATCTTTATTCACCTCGTTTACAAGGGCTCAATCCCCTGCCTATTGCGCGGTTTGAAATCTCGGGTTGAAATCTCTTAAAATATTTCTCTTTAAACGCTCCGCCTTTTGACGGTTACAGGCGCCATCCTTGCCATAAGTATCCCTCATTATCGCTTCCTTAAGCTCTCCCAGACTTTTAATATAAACATCCAGCTCTTTCTGCTTATTCTCATTTAAGAACCCGCGCAAATTTAAAAGATTCATAGTCGCCTTATCCGCGCAATTAATCTTTTTTTTATTACTCCTGCTGGAAAGAAGCGCCTCAATTAATTCATCCTGCCAGGATTTCCAAAATAAAAAATACTGGCGATACTGCTCATTTTTGCTTATTAAGGGCGCCTTATATTCTTCAGGCGCGATCACCATCGCCTCCTCAAAGCGCTTCTTTGGTTCGCGCGTGAATTTACGCGTAAAAGCCTCGCAACCAGAGAACAAAATACAAAATACAAATAAGAAAGAAAAAAATATTTTAGCGTTTAGCGGATAGCGGATAGCGGATAGGCAGGTTTTACTATCCGCTATACGCTCTACGCTATACGCTCGACATTTTGATTTTTGATTTTTAGTTTTCATTTTATCATCTCCTTGAATTCTGCCTCATCAATTATCCTTACGCCTAGTTTCTTTGCCTTATCATATTTTGAACCGGAATTTTCTCCTGCTACCACAAAATCTGTATTTTTGCTTACGCTCGAAGATGGATTCGCGCCTAACTGGCGCGCCAATTCGAGAGCCTCAAGGCGTGAAAAATTCTTTAATTCACCGGTAAAAACTATATTCTTGCCGGTTAAAGCGGTGGTTTTTATTTGAAAAACCTCTTCCTTAAAATTTAATCCTGCCTTCTTTAATTCTAAAATTAATTTTTTTGTCTGCGTAAGGGCAAAATAATCCGCGATTGATTTTGCCATAACCTCTCCGACTTCGTATATTCTATCTAACTCATCAAATCTTGCGGCCATTAAACTGTCCATAGTTTTAAAGTGGGCAGCCAATACATAAGCCGCCTTCTCGCCTACATGGCGTATGCCTAAAGCATATACAAGGCGCGACAAAGGCTTGTTTTTACTTTTTTGTATCGAGGAAAGCAGATTACTAACTTTCTTCTCTTTAAACAACTCTAATTTCAATAAGTCCTCTTCCTCAAGATAATAAATATCCGCGAAATTCTTAACTAATTTTAACCGCGCAAGCTGATTAATCACTGCCGAACCCATTCCCTGAATATCCATGGCTGAACGTGACGCGAAATGCAGAAGAGCTCTTTCAAGCTGGGCAGGACACGATGGATTTATACAGCGATAAGCCACGTCTTCATCTTTTTCTCTAATTACTTTTCCGGCGCAGGCCGGGCAATTCTCTGGCACAATAAAAGAGGTTTCACCTCGCGCCTTTATCACCTTAACCACTTTAGGAATAACATCGCCAGCCCTTTCTATTAACACACGGTCACCCTCTCTGATATTCAACCGTCTAATCTCATCAAAATTATGCAGTGTCGCGTGCCTGATTATTACCCCGGAGCATTCAACCGGCTTAAGTTCCGCCACAGGCGTAATAACTCCTGTCCTGCCTACGTTTACGCTAATCCCTAAAACATCAGTAACAGCCTGGCGCGCGGGAAACTTATACGCCACTGCCCAACGCGGGCTTTTTGAAGTAAAGCCCAATTCTCTCTGCGAAGCTATGCTATTTATCTTTATTACTATTCCGTCTATATCATACGCTATCTCTTCTCTTTTTTCCTGCCACTCATTACAATAATCTATCACTTCAGAGAAATTTTTACAAAGCCTGGAATGGGGGCTGTTACGCACTCCCCACTCTTTTAATTTTTCCAAAAAATCCCATTGGCTTTGTATGTCTTTACCCTTATATTCTCCTAAAGAATGGGCGAAAAAATTAAGTTTTCGCTTAGCGACGATATTGGGATCTAAGAGCTTTAATGAACCACTGGCGGCATTACGCGGATTGGCAAATAATACTTCGCCTCGCAGGGCTCTTTCTTTATTCACAAGCTGAAAGTCTTTTTTATCCATATAGACTTCACCGCGAATCTCAACGATCTCAAACGAGACACCCCCGCGCAAAATCAAAGGTATAGCGCGGATAGTCTTTATATTTCGCGTAACATCTTCACCGGTTTCACCATCGCCTCTTGTGGCGCCAATTGATAACCTTCCATTTATATAAGTCAGGTTCGCGCTAACCCCGTCAATCTTATGCTCTAACACATATTCTATTTTTTCACCAGATCCCAATCCGCGGCGCGCGCGGCCGTCCCAGTCTTTTAACTCTTCAATTGAATAAGTATTATCTAAAGAAACCATCTTCTGGATATGCTTAACTGTCGGAAGCCCTTTTAAAATACCGCCTTCCAGGCGCGCGGAAGGAGAGTCAGCGCTTTTATACTCGGGATTTCTATCTTCCAACTCCTTAAGTTGACGCATTAAAACATCGTATTCCTTATCAGAAGCTTCGGGCTGAGACAGACAGTAATACAAATAATCATGATGCCTGATCTCTTCCCTTAAATCATCTATCTTTTTCTTTATATCTGTAGACATATTGTTAAAGTTCGGGCGCACACATAGGTGCGCCCCTACTTATTTCTCCACCCGCGCTTTAACTGTAAGCCTGATAATCGGATTCAAAGAATTATCCGTATTAACGTAAACAAATTGCGAAACCTCCCCGGAATATCCTTTGGTGTTAAAATTTACTTCGATAATCGCGCTTTCTTGCGGCGCAAGTATTTTCTTTTTTGCCTGAGGAACCATACAGCCGCAAGACGAACCCAGCTTTTCTATCTTTAAATTTCCTTTAGCTTCATTTTTAAATATAAAGTTGTGCTTTAAAACCTTTCCTTCCTTTGCTTTACCAAAATCCCAAACATAAGGATCTATCGCTCCTTCTTTAGCTTTTTCCTCCCGAAAAACAGAATTTTGCGGTTGAATTGCCGCGCGGCATCCAACCAAAATAAATAACAGCCACAAAATCAAAAAAAATGTTTTTTTCATCACCCCTCCCCTGGCCCCTCCCGCAAGGGGAGGGGTGATACTTTAATTACATCCTCCAAAACAAAAATACAGCAAAACAAAAAAATAAAACCGCCATAAGAATCTTAATCAGGCCTAAATGTTTTTTAGAGAACACGGAAAGCTGTCCAGATGTAACCCCTATGAGACCTAATAAAAATATTATCAATAATGGCGCGATAAACATCAGATTATAAAGCAAAATATACAAAAATGCTTCTATCTTTAAGGTAGTTGTTTTTAAAACAAAGGCTATCGTCGGCAGATAAACCTGGCCAGTACAGATTGCCTCCAAGATAGAAACAAGAAAACCAGTTATTAAAGCGCTTACAAATAACTTAAAGATACGCGGCCTCGCGCCTTCAACCTTCTCCCCCTTATCCCTTCTGTAATGCAGGCCTATTATCGCGTGTATCCGGTCTTTTACCGCTTTAGGTAATTGCAGGATAAGCTCTGAAGCGTTTCCTGACTTCTTAAACTTATAGAAATCCCAAAGCGCCAATACTCCTAACAAAATACTAAGCGTCCCAATTGAAACATTAAAAATCCGGTTAAAGAGCCAAAACCCTTTAAACTGATAAATAAAACCAAATAATCCTATACCGATTAAAACATAAGTAACAAAAACAGATCCTATAAAACCAAGGCCGATAAAAATCAAGTGCCATTTTCTATATCCCTGCAGAGCCAAAAAAGAAATAAAAAAAATAATAACAGCAAAAGCGCAAGGGTTGATCCCGTCAATAAGGCCCGCGCTGACAATAGCCGAGAGTTTAAAAGATTTAAATCTCTCTACTAAATCTACCCTGCTTTGTCCTTGGGGACTCCGTAATGACGAAAATAAGGTGTCACCCCGACGAAAGTCGGGGTCCAGTGATTCTGGATTCCGGCGACCGAGGGCAGAATTGCCCGAGGAAGTGTCGAGCCCAACTGGGCGAGACCTTTCGCCGGAATGACGGGGACTGGCTGGTTTTTCAAGGAGCTGCGCGATCATTGATCTTAGAGCCTCTTTAATCTTGCCTTTCCCCTGAAGGAACTTGCCCTCAAAATAAAATACCGGCATAGAAAGTTCCGCGTCCTTAACCCCTTCTTTTTGCCGCAAGTCCAAAAGTAATTTATAATTTTCAATATCACCAATATCGCGGTATTCTATTTGAATTTTATTCTTGAATTCTTTTTCAATATCCGGCGCTATTTCTTTCTTTATTTTCGCGCAAGTTGAACAATTAGAGCTTTCAAATATAATCAACTTAGGTAATACGCCAGAATCTCCTCTGGCATAGGCAAGGAATATAGCAACAAAACAAATTAACGTGAAGATCGGTTTTATCTTTTTCATTTCGCGCTGGACCCCGGCTTTCGCCGGGGTGACGTACTTTGTTCTCGCCGGGGTGACGTACATTGCTTTCATCATTAACCACAATTACCCTGCCCTTACTTTCTTAAGCAGGTCCTCATCGGTTTTAGCGTCATCAGGGTATACGGTTAAGCCAAAGCGCAGGTTAATTTCTTTACCTAACCATTTTTTAGCCAGCGCCTCCGTAGTAGCTTGCTGCAACCTGGCTTGCACCACTAAGGCGCCTTCTTTGGAGCAATCGTTCAAAACCAGCATAATCTCGCCGCCGCCGATATCTTTAACCAGCGCATCGGTCTCGCGGCGCAAGCCGCTTTTAAGCGCCTCTACTATATCCTTAAGGAATAACCGCATCTCTTCGCCAGACAATCTCTGTTTCAATTCTTCAAAATTAACAATTGAAACCATAATAAAAGAACACTTGCCATTTTTCTCAGCCGCCTCTTTTATGCCATTATGGGCATATTCCTTAAAGAGCGTCTCAATGATATATTTAGGTAAGGTAAAACTAAACCTGCTCCCTTTGCCAAGTGAGCTTTCCATCCAGATTTTCCCCTGATGCAGCTCAACTAATGCCTTGGCTATAGAAAGGCCCAGGCCCGTGCCTTTTTCTCCTGCTCCAGGGACACGCCCAAACTGCTGAAACTTAGTAAATACCTTATGCAAATCACCCCCCGAAATACCCATGCCTGTATCAGATACACTACACTCCACCTCATTTTCTTTTTCAATAATAGAAATTTCTACATGGCCTTTTTCCGTGAACTTAAGGGCATTAGCCATAAGATTGATAAAAATCTGAATCAATTTTTCCGCGTCAGCATAAAGAACTACTTGTTTTTCCGGAAGATTAACTTTTAATTCTAGGCCCTTATCTTTAGCGTGCTTAGAAAAAGAAGAAATAAGCTCGCTGATTAAACTGTTCAGGTCAACAAAATCTTTTTTTAGTTCTACCTTTCCTGACTCAATTTTAGAAATATCCAAGAGCCCATTGATAATATTTGCTAATCTATTTATATTGTTCCTTGCGATAATAAGAAGATCTCTTTGGTTTTCGTTTACACTGCCGACAAAGCCGTCTAAAACTAAACCTAAACCTTCTTTGACGATAGAAAGCGGTGTCCTGAGTTCATGGGAGACTATAGAGACAAATTCTGTCTTCATCCGGTCCACTTCTTTTTCCTTGGTAATATCCCTAAAAATAGTAACTATGCCGATAATTTTACCTTCTTGGTTTTTTGCCGGGCCATATCGCAGCGTAAAAATACAGGCTCTCCGCGCAGGGATACCACCAAGTCCTTGGAAACCAAACAATTATTGGCCCTGCACTCTTTTAGGGACTCCTCTAAACCCAGGCTAGAAATCTTTTCTTCCCATATTTTAGTAGTAACCTGCTTCTCAAACCCCAAGCTCAACAACTGCCTGACCCGCGGATTTGCTACCACCACCTCGCCAAGTTCATCAACCATTACCACGCCCTCAACCATACTCTCAACCATTCTTTTCATCGCGGATAGTTTATCTCCTCCTATACGCTCTACGCTACACGCTATTTTCTCATACATCACACTCCCGAAAAAACTCATGGGAATTTTTTCGCCAGATTTAGTTTTATAAGTCATCTTAAAATCACGCACCGAGCCTTCCTCAATCAACTTTTTCAGTCTTGTTTCTTTAAAAAGACCTTCTTCTTCTTCTTCTGTAAATATTAGAGTTACAACTTTTCCGATAAGCTCCTCTTGGGTGTATCCTAATAAATCCAAGGTTGCCTTATTTACCGTCCTTATGGTGGTGTCAGGATTAACCACGATTAAGGTATCAATTATAGATGCAATGATATTCTCTGTATAGTCTTTGGCTTGGGTTAATTCATATTCCTTTTCTCTTCTTAAAGTTATGGTCTTACTAATAATTAACCCTATCACCACAAATAAACTTATACCCACAATGGAAATACTCCAAAAATAGCCCCCGGAAATACTTAAACCCGGGGTAAGAATAACCGGAATTATCTTTAAGCCCTCTAAGATATTTAAGCTAAGATAGGAACTGGCATAAATTGCGATTAAAATAACAACCCTTTTCAGGGAAAATAGCGGACTGCCCATAATCACCGGGACAAGATAGATAAAAACAAATGCAGCCTTCAAATCTCCGAGATAATGTAATATGGCAGTAAGGATAAGTGTATCAAAAATACAAAACCTCAAAAATACCCAATTAATATTTCTAAACCTTTGATAATGAAGCAGGGAAAGAAAATTAGCTAAAAGTAAAGAAAAAAATCATAAGACACATTGGGAATTTGAATACCCTTAGAACCCAATGCCTGCTTAAGAATATTTTCAATTCCATTATAAATATTATGTAAAAATGTCCCTATGCCGGCTAATTCAACAGGGGCCTTGGCAGGTTTATCTTTAATGTTTTCAAGCTCCTCAAGAACAATGGATATATTTTCCATTTCCACATTAACTTTTTCTCTTAAGCTAGCCATACAATCGTACCCCTTCTCTTTCTATTAATTTATTAAAAGAGTTCTCTTTACTTAAGTCAACTACATCTACCCGCTTTGAGAGTGAAAATAATAATTCTCCATAAAAATCAAAGAAATGCCCGGGCTCAAAACCCTTTATTCCAATGTCTATATCATTCGCGTCTTCTTTTTCAACAGAAGAACCAAATAGGATTACGGCGCTTAAATCATATTTTTTCGCGCACTTCAATATTATTGCTTTATCCTCATCATTTATCATTCTTACCTCCACATTTTCTGCTGAATATACCTTGATCCCTGGACCCCGTCTTTTCGCCGGGGTGACGCTCTAATAACACAACTTTTGAACTCCAGCTTTCGCCGAGGTGACGACCGATATCCTATTCCTCTAACCTCTTACGAATCAAACGCAAAGTGTAACCCTCAAGCATCATTGCTTGTATCTTTTTTAACCTCTTCGAAACATCCGCCTCATCATACAACCTGGTAGTGCCTTCCTTTTTAACCACTAAAAGCAAACCCAAAGTAGTATAATAATTAAGAGTGTGATAAGGAAGATTGAATTTTACGGTTCTTTCGTGTTTAGGGCGAAAACCTTGGGCTTAAAAGTCCGCAGTGCTG
>CAKKQB010000005.1 GCA_919901915.1 Omnitrophica bacterium GWA2_41_15 | reverse complement strand
CATTACTTCCAACCCTTTACAGCAATTCCTTCGCCCTTATTACGAATGATTCAGAAATATCGGCCTTTTGGAACCATAAACTATCTTTTTCTTATAATGACGCGCGCAGAAAAGATCGTGATGAAAAAGATTCGGTAGAACCAAATGATTGTTCGAATAGCTGGTATAAAGGAGATAATAAAAAAATTGAATGGCAGCATAATTTTTCGCCTGTTAATTGGGATACCTTGACCACTGGTTTTGAATATGAAGAGGAGAGAGGCTCCTCATATTATTATTCAGAAAGTGTGTGGGGGCCTTATGAAAGTAAATTCAACAGAAAAAAGGTAAATAATAAGGGTTGTTATCTTCAAGATCAACTCAAGTTATGGGACAGCCTTTTTATTACGCCCGGGTTAAGAGTAGATGACCATCAACTCTTTGGCGCGGAGACTACATATAAAATCTCAAGCGTTTATTTTATTAAACCTATAGGTACTCGTTTTAAAGCTAATTGGGGAACAGGGTTTAAAGCGCCTTCTTTGTATCAATTATATTCTACCGAGGATTATGGTGGAGGCCCCATAGGCGACCCTAATCTTAAGCCGGATGAAAGCAAGAGCTATGATTTTGGTTTTGAGCAAAGCTTTTTTAATGATAAAATATCTTTTGGTTTAACTTATTTTCACAATGATTTTAAAAATATGGTTGACTATGATTTAGCTACTTCGAAATATAAAAATATCGGCAAGGTAGAAACAAAAGGGTTTGAAGCCGGAACAAAATTATTACCACTTGAAAACCTTACAATAGGAGCCAATTTTACCTATACTGACACCAAAGATAAAGAAACTGGGCTTGAGCTATTGCGGCGGCCCAGGAGACAAGTTAATTCTGACATTAATTGGCGATTTTTGGCAAAAGCCAATCTTAATTTAGGCGTAACTTATGTGGGTAATCGCAAAGATGTGAAATATGTGGGTTGGACAGCAACGCGTATTACGATGAAAGATTATGTCAAAACCGATCTTTCTGTTACTTACGATATAACCAGTAACTTTCAAATCTTCGGCAGAACAGAAAACCTTTTTGATAAAAAATATCAGGAAATCTACGGTTTCGCGACAAAAGACCGTTCTTTTTACGCGGGAGGTAAGGTGACTTTTTAGGAGATTATTCATTAAATCAACAGGGGCAACCACGGGGGGTTGCCCCTGCGTTATCGTTGGGAGATTAAATTAAAATCTGTTAAATTTCTTGCAGGAAAAGTATCCTTATGTTAATATAATTCTTGTGGTATTGGTGAAATCAAAAGTATGGGCAAAGAAATTTCGCGTTTCTATAAAGAAAAGGAAAAAAGATGCCTATTGGAAATCTAAATGTAAAACTCTTGGAAGTTACTGATAATGCCCTCGCGCTTATTTATGTTGCTTGCAGGCAGTGTTATTCAGCAAATTTCGCTGGTCAGATTTTTGAAGATGAGATAGGTAATATAAAAAAACAGGAAGAATTTGTAAGGCAGGTTGTTTCTTCGGGGCACGAAAGCCCATTAGAGCATGTCAAGTTTACTTTTGCGATTGAGGGGGTATCAAGGGCGTTGACGCATCAGCTCGTAAGGCACAGAATCGCTTCTTATTCCCAACAGAGCCAGCGTTATGTAAAAGAATCAGATTTTGATTATATTATTCCGCCTTTAATAGAAGAAGACGCGGATATGAAAAAAGAGTACATAGACACTATGCGGAAGATTCAACAAAGTTACAATTGCCTGATGAGTAGTTTTGAAAAAAAAGGCAAAAAGGGCGAAGTTGCTAATCAGGATTGCCGTTATGTCCTGCCCCAGGCAGCAGAGACCAAGATAGTGGTAACTATGAATTGCCGGCAGTTGTTACATTTTTTTAAAGAACGTTGCTGTAGCCGCGCTCAATGGGAGATCAGAAGGCTCTCTGGGGAGATGTTAAAGATATGCAAGCAGGAATTGAGCGCTGTTTTCAATGATGCCGGAGCAAAGTGTGTTTTATTGGGTTATTGTCCGGAGGGAGAGAAATTTAGTTGCAAGAGATATCCCTTAAAAAAAGATGCGCTACGACAGAGCGCGCCCGATACTGTCATTTCGACCGAAGGGAGAAATCTTAAATGCCAATGAATTCAAGGTGGGTTAAAATCTGTTCTTCCCGCTAAGGCGTTAAATATACTATGTCTTCTGATAGAATTTTTCAAATAGCGTTTATAATTTCTCTGGCAGCGCATGGGGTTGTTCTTTTTCAGAACCTAAATCTGTCTATTCTTCCTAAAGTAAAGAAAGAGCAAAAAATTGAAATAAGCTACATAAAAGAACCGTCAAAAACAGAGAAGGACGTTTGTCTTCGAAGAGCAATCCCCAGGAAAGAATCTTTTCTAAAAATATCCGCGAAAATTACGCCTGAATTTAAAGTCCCGCCGCCTTTTACGGATAAAGAAAATATTTTTAAGAAAACGATTCCAGCTGTTTCCCAAGATTCTATTTTTATTAAGCCCGTATTTATAAAACCAGATATCATTGCTATAAAGAAAAAAATATCCTTACCGCCTATAGATTTGGAGAAGATTAATAATCCCGCGTATATAAGTTATTACCAGATTGTGCGCGAGAAGATTAAGCGCGCGGCTTATCAGAATTATAACCGTAATGAGACAGGTTCGGCTTACATTTCATTTGTTATATCTAATATTGGCGAGCTTAAAAATATACAGCTTATTGAAGAGAAGTCTTCTTCTAACCAGTATTTAAAAGACGTTGCTTTAAAGAGCATATCAGATGCCGCTGCTTTTCCAAGTTTCCCCGAAGAATTAGATTACGCCCAACTTTCTTTTAATGTGATTATTTCTTTTGAAATCGAATAAAACAAAAAAATAAAGTTTTTCTGTTTTTGCCATTTTCAAATGAGCCGATACTTTTTTTAGTTGAAATTGCAAGGTTCCCCCGCATTGTTTTATCTGGCTTGACAAGCCAGAGGGATAGTTTCAAAAAAAATCTTGACAAACCCCAAAACATATAGTAAACTTTTTTCACAATTAGAATTATTCCGGTATGTCCTGATTACGGAGGTAGTCAGGATTGCCACAAGCTAGAAAGCAGTGGTTTGGCTCCTAAAGCCAAAGCCATGAAATAAATTAGCCGGATTGACAAAAAGAGTCAGTCCGGCTTTTTGTTTAGTGAGATTAGTTAGAGTTTAAAAAAGTACGTGTAAACAAAAAAAAAGGAGAAAACTAAAATGAAAACCACCAAAAACAAATGCCTCAAAAAAATCACTTGTTTATTTGCGCTCGTATCTTTTCTGGGGAATATGGTATTGCCTGGGACTGTTTCTGCTGATTTAGGCACTGCTCTTTTTTCTACCCCTGTTTTACAACTCCCTACCTTACGTTACCTAAGCATCAACTCCGCCAATCCCTATAATTACTTTAACTTCCTTTTAGACAACGGAGACCTGTCCAACCGCGTAGGTCGGACAGGTTTAATCGCTGAAGCTAAAAAATTAATTAACTATTCCTTCTTGGGTATTAGTCTTAATCCGGATAGTTTCTGGGTAAATCTCCAGCCTAAAGATGTTGACAGAATGACCTCTGAAGAATTAAGCCGTACTGATATGGGCAGGGTGCTCTTAGAACAGGATTTACAACTTAAAAAAGATGTTGCTAAATATCTGCATCCGGATAATTCCGTAGGAAAGAAATTTTGGCAAGCCTTATATACTGAAATCGGTAAAGATAAAGTCAAAAGAGAGAAAATCACCACTTCTCAAAGAGTCTGGATTACGCCGGATATTGCCACGGTTATTGAAACCGCGGACGGAGCGTTTATTTCGGAAGCAAAATTAAAGGTGTCGTTAGAGAGCGAATATTTTTTAGCTAACCAGTTAGCCAGTGAGCGAGTGAACGGGTTAACCGGCAAACCGGTAAACCGGTTTACCGGCACACAGATAAATAACTTATCCGAACGCTTGATGAAAGAGATCATTATTCCTCAACTTATCTCAGATGTAAATACCTCTCCCCAATACGCGCCTTTAAGGCAGATTTACTACTCTTTAACTCTTGCCGGCTATTTCCGACGCAAACAGTTAACCGGCAAACCGGCTAACCGGCAAACCGGTACACCAATAAATCCCTACGTTTCCCTGATCAATTCTCAGACAACCCAAGGCTTAGAATCCCAGGTTCCCTGGCAAAAAGACAAGATCTTCCAGGAATACCTGAATTCCTATTCCAAAGGCGAATACAACCTCAAACGCTCTCTTCTGGGAATGGCAAGGATGTATGTGAGTGGGGGGATACAAGTAGGTTCAGTAGTAGGTTCTCCTGTTACTACAGGTACTAATGTAGGTAATGCAAACGAACCTCAACGCTAAAATAAATTCCATAGTAAAGGCTAAAGAAAATTCCATAGTAGCA
>CAKKQB010000004.1 GCA_919901915.1 Omnitrophica bacterium GWA2_41_15 | reverse complement strand
CATCAGCACTGCGGACTTTTAAGCCCAAGGTTTTCGCCCTAAACACGAAAGAACCCGATTTTTTCAATTTCACGGTTCTTAAAAACTATACGGGCAGTTTACAAAGTGCGAATCCTATCACTGGAATATACCTTATCTATCTGCTGATGTCTTAACTTTTTACATAGCAACATTGCCTGCTTCTTGCCTTCCTGACTAAGCCTTACATCTGTAGAGCCGCTATAGCGCTTCTTAAGATTATACGTAGTTATCCCATGCCTAATCAAAAATAACGTAGCTTTTTCCATAAAAACAAAAAAACCTTGACGCAAATATGTCAAGGGTTATACCCCAAGCTTAATTTTTGACCCTATCCGCGAGGCAAATTTTTTATAGGCAAGTATTCTGACTTGGGAGATCTCTCTACTTTTCCGCGCCTTCCCATCCCTTTAAGATAGTGGCTATTTTCGCGGAATTTCGTCCCTCCTTACAGTAGCGGGACTGTGGCTGATTTACACAGCCTTCCCTTACCTACGAAACCAAATTGTATTTACACTTTATAATAATATTATTAAGATGTCAAGAAATCTTCCAGATATCCTGCTTATATTCATTAAGCATGCGGTTAGTGTTAAAATGGCTGGCCGCGGCGATACAGTTTATCATCGTATCTATCCAAACAGAAGAGATGTCTACCTTACCAAGATTATTTGTTCGATAATATAACTCCATCATTTCCTCTAAAGCAACATACAACTGCTGACTATCATCGTAAATACGTAGCTGATGCTCGTCAGATAATTGCCCTTCTTGAGCCCTATAGCCAAAAATCCTGCCAATGCCCTTATCCTCTGCCTCCGCCACCCATCCGTCTAATGTACTCATCTGCACCACGCCATTTAAAATCGCCTTCATCCCGCTTGTACCAGAAGCCTCAAAAGGAGGTAAGGGATTATTTAACCATACATCCACCGCGGAGACTAATTTCTTTGCCAAAAAAATATCATAGTTTTCCAACATAAGAATCTTTAAAAAATCATACATCCCCGTAAGCCTGTCTATTTTATCCAACATATTATTGATATAGGTAAAACCTAAATTATCCTGCGGATGGGCCTTGCCGGCAAAAATTATCTGAATTGGGCCGATTTTTTTAGCAAAACGGACAAGCTTATCTATATCTTGCAGAATCAAACTTGGCCTTTTATATGTTGCCACCCGCCGCGCCCAACAAATAGTAAAAATATCTTTCTTTATTTCCCATTTACCTAAAAAATCGCAAAAATCTGTTTTATTAGCCTGATGCGCCTCCCATATTTCCTTACGGAATTCCTCATTGTTTTTTAAATCTTTAACCTTTGCCAAACCCAAAGGATTAGCCTTTACATCCCCTAAAACTGAAGAAAAATTTTCAAACACCTTCATAAACCTGTCAGAAATCCAGGTATGCGCGTGCACGCCATTAGTAACGCATTTAATCCTCTCTTTATACTTAGGAAATTGCAAATGCATTATCTTTTGATGGCTCTTGGAAACCGCGTTTACCACAGAAGCGGCATTCATCGCCAAAAGAGTAAGATTAATCATTCCGTCAGAATCCCTGCCAAATTCATCCGTAGCCGCGTAATCCTCTTCTTTTAAGATTCTGCGCAAGTCTTCGCTAAAAAATTTATCGTGGCCGGCTTGAACTGGCGTATGACAGGTATACACAAAATGCTTCCTTGTCTCATCTTTTTCTTCCTTAGAAAGCCCTCTTATTTTTTCTATAAAAGCAAATACCGCGTGGCCTTCATTTAAATGAAAAGTGTCAGCCTGATAACCTAACTCCTTTAAAGCGCAAATGCCCCCCATTCCCAGAATAATCCTCTGCATCACCTTAATCCACGCGTCATCACTTCTGTATAACTGATCGGTCAAATGCCTGTTTTTCTCACTATTAGGCTCGATATTTGAATCCAATAATATTAATGGAACAACGCAATCCTGCCGATAACTATAAACATAATACTTCCAAAGACGCAAATATATCTCTTCTGATTTTAAAGAAATCTTTATCCTGTTTTTCAAAGGCACCAGGCCCGGATAAGAAGAAGTATCCCAACGAATCTCTTCGGGCACCTGGCCATATTTAAACCAGAATTTCTGACGGAAATATCCGCTATTCCAGAGCATGCCTATAGCCACGACAGGCAAGCTGTAATCCGCCATAGTCTTCACAGTATCTCCGGCTAATACACCTAATCCTCCGCTGTAAATAGGCAAATCTATAATATTGTTTGTATTCAAAGTAAAGAAATAATCGGCAAGCCTATAGTTCGAAAACATCTCCTGCTCCTGACTTCTATTATCAGGATGAACAGGCGAAGAAGCGCTAAACTTATTATAAAAACTGGAAGCCAAGCCATACTCCATAGAAAAATAGGCAATAGAGCGCTGCGCGCCTGAACGTAAACGTTTTTCCGCCTCAACTATCGCCTTAAGGGGCATACCGAAATACTTAGAGCCTATAATATCTTTACGGTAAACCTCTTCATACTTCTCTACCTCAACCAAAGAAAGAAAATCATCGATCAACTGTTCTCTTTCCATAATAGCTAATTTAACCTCCTAGTTTGGGCTGAATCAATTAATATCAAGACTCAATACCCTTCCTTGCTTTTACGCCTTTATTATAATAATGTTTTACCTCTTTTATTTCACTTACTAAATCCGCCAATTTTAGAATTTCTGGCGCCGCGTCACGGCCGGTCAGGATCAGTTCTGTTTTTTCGGGAGTATTTTCTATAAGACGAATAACTTCTTTTAGTCCCAGAAGCTTAAGTTTCAGGGCAATATTTATTTCATCTAAAATTACAATATCATAAGCTTTATCTGCTAAAATCTTTTCTACTTTCTCTAAACCTTTCCTGGCTAACCCTTGGCTTTGGCCATAGGAAGTCAAACCATGGCCTCGTGGCTTTAAATCTTCCCCCTTAGGAACTTTTTTTATAAAACAACTTCTTCCGAATTGCTCAACCTTTATATTTTTTATTTTTTTTAACGAATTTAATTCACTATAAAATCTTCCCTTGACAAATTGGCCAATATAAACTTTTAAGCCGGCTCCGGCAGCTCTCAAAGCCAACCCCAAGGCTGCTGTAGTTTTACCTTTCCCATTACCGGTGTATACCTGTATCATTTTATCACCATCTTCCAGCCAGCTATACCCAACATACATAAAATAGAAACAATTAACCCGGCGACAAACACGCCTGAGGCGATAGCGATAAACGCGTACCTAAATCTAATCTTTAATAGCGAAGCCGCTATTACGCCGCTATAGGCGCCAGTCATAGGAAGCGGTATAGCCACAAAAATTGCCAAACCCAAAGCTTCATATTTTTGAATGGTTTCTGAATTTTTCTTAGCGCGTTCAAACAACCAATCAAAAAAACGCGACCAAATTTTAAACCGTCTTAATCGATTAGAAACCGGCTCAAGCAGAAAAAGAAAAGGCGCGATTGGAATAATATTTCCTAATACCGAAAGCCAAAATGCTTTTGCCAAAGGCATCCCGTAAGAAAGCGCCAAAGGTATCGCGCCCCTTAATTCTGATATAGGCAGCGCCCCCACAATCAAAACCATAATCTCTTTATGCATAACAACCATATTTTCCAACTAAAGGCACAAATACGCAACCACAGATACCCGTAGTTTCTAATTTACCTTTTTTCTTTTGAGCTACTGTTAAAATCTGACTAAAACTTTCGCCTATTGGGGCAATAAGCTTACCATCTTCTTTTAATTGCTCAATTAATGGCGACGGGATCCCGCGGCTGGCCGCGGTAACAATAATTCTGTCGAAAGGCCCCTCCTCTTGCCAACCCAAAGTACCATCCCCTGCCTTTACTTTAATATTTACATATCCCAATTCATCAAGCGTGACTTTGGCTCTTTGCGCCAACGCGCTAAATCTTTCTATGGTGCAAACTTCCCCTGCCAACTCTGCCAAAATTGCCGCCTGATATCCTGAACCTGTGCCGATTTCCAAAACTTTTTCCTGGCCATTTAAACTTAAACACTCTGTCATTAAAGCAACCATATAGGGCTGTGATATGGTCTGATTCTCTCCTATTGGCAGAGGATAATCCGCGTAGGCATTAGCCGAAAGCTCTTCCGGAACAAATTTATGCCGCTCCACTTTATAAAAAGCGCCTAGAACCCTTGCGTCTGCTATGCCGCGGCAGACAAGCTGGCTATCAACCATTCTTTTTCTTAATACCGCGTAATCCACAACTCTCTCAATATTAACCTTATAAATCTTAGGGTATCCATAAAGGGATTGATCTGGCTTTTTTCTCTCCCATATATAGTTTTAATGGGCACCGATTCAATTTTAAATCCTAAAAAAGAACTCTTAATAAGCATCTCTGATTCGATTTCGTATTTTGATGCTACAAAAGACATATTCTTTAATACCTCGTTTTTAATTAAACGGAAACCGCATTGAGTATCAGGAATTTTTTGCCTTACCATATATGACAAAAAACAAGACATAACCTTATTGGTTAAATATCTCACTACAGGCATGCTCTTTGTTTTTTGCATCCTGTTCCCGACAATAACCCCAGCATCTGAATGTTTTGCCAAGCGTAAAAAAAATGGGATATCTTCAGGTGAATGCTGCCCATCGCCATCCATAGTAATTATAGCATCAAAGCCGTTATTTAACGCGTAGTGAAACCCTTTGCGCAAAGAAGCGCCCTTACCTTCATTTTTTTCGTTGCGCAAAACAATAGCGCCGCTTTCTTTGGCAATTTCAGATGTCAAATCGCTTGAGCCGTCATCAATGACAAGAACATCCAAATTCTGCCGCTTAATTTCTTTTACGAGCCGCCCGATTTCTTTATTTTCATTATAAGTAGCTATAACAACACAAATTTTCATAAATGTTTTCTCTTTGAATTCATATAAGTCATTCCAAAAATACCAGTATAACTTTATCATAATTATCAAGCTGTATCAAGCAAAATCATCAAAAAGCAACCGCTTTCTTTTTTCGCTGTTTTAGCCTTGTTTTCGGGTAATTCATAGGGTATACT
>CAKKQB010000003.1:59967-66036 GCA_919901915.1 Omnitrophica bacterium GWA2_41_15 | reverse complement strand
CTCTCTAAAACTATTTGTCCTCCGTTCTCTAATATTGGCGATATTTCTTTTTTTATCGTAGTAGAAATTGGATTATCCGTTGCTTCAACAAAAGCAGGTGCGGTAGCGTTAAATAACACTACCGTGGCAAGGAAGGTAGTTAGTCCTATTTTCATTTTTTGCAAAAAGCCGGAACATTTACCCATCGGCCTTGTTTCCATTATCGGACTTGTTGCAAAATTAACACCCCCGGAAAAATACCTTCTTTTGATGAACTTTTTTTCTTCTAAGGAATAGTCTTTTCTGATGTAATTATAAAGGCCCTTTTGAAAGGCTTCTAAGTATTGGTTATAGACTTTTTCTTTTATTTGGGGCTCAGCAGTATCAATTCCTTTTATTTTCTTTTGGTCTAAATAATACTTTGTTAAAAGATGTTCTTCAGAGACTTGTTTTTTATCTGTGTAATCTGCTTTTGTAATCTGTGTAATCTGCTTTTTTAGCCGTTGTTTAAACCAAGTAGCCAAGATTAAAGAATAATAAATTTGCCTTAATTGAGCGAAGTTTTTTCCTTGGTTTACTTCTTTTTCAATTAAAGGCAGGATGGTTTCTTTCATTACCTGAGATGAGAAGTTATTGATCTGGCCTATTTCTTTCTTGCTCAATTTCTGTCCTCTGTTCTCTGCCCTCTGTTCTCTGTTTTTCAAGGCAAGGTAATCCTCTTCTAACATTACTTTTAAATGGGCTTCTCCAATAAAGGCTTGAACCTTGTCTTCATAGACAACCGCCTTATCTGGCGTAATCCAGATCTTATTAAAGGTGTTGACGGGGATATTGGTTTTTCCAAAGAGTTGGAACGCTCGTTTGTAAACCTTTTGCCAGAATTCTTTTCCCGAAGAATTTTCCGGATAGGTCAGAGAGCTGCTAAGCTGTTTTAAGATATAATCCTGGGATAATAAGCCTTCGCCCATATCAGTTGAGCTTAATTCTTCAGGGATAATTCTTTCTTTTTCATAAGGAGATAAATTTACCCAGAGGTCAGATTCAGGAAGGGTGAGTGAGGCCAAGAAGTATTTGATCAGTTTGTTGACTTCATCTGTTAAGCTGTCAGCTATCAGCTTTCGGCTTTCAGCTGAAGGCTGATGACTGACAGCTGAAGGCTGGTAGCCCTTTTCAATGATAAAGTCAAACTTAAGGGGATTATCCGGATAAAACTTTATTCCTCTTAAAAAAGGAAGGTTAAAATTCTCGGGGCTTAAGCTAATGAACTCACTTGAAGAAGGCAGAGTCTGAGGGAAGCCCAAGGAGGTCCAGGAAAAGGTAATTAGGATAATTAAGGTTATGAGTTTGCGCATAGGTTATAATATCAAAAATAAGGCTATAGGCGAGAGGCTATAGCAGGATTTTCCCTATCGCCTATCGCCTATCGCCTATCGCCTATCGCCTATCGCCTTATTCATACTTAAAGTATACACTATGAATTGCCAAAAAACAAGACCAAAACAGCCCTAAAAGAAAGCGTTTGCTTTTGAGATTTTTGATTGTTCAGTTCGTCGGGTTTAATGAATTTTTATCTTGATAATTTTAAATTTTAATATAAAATATTGTATAATAAGAATGAGAAATTAATTTTAATGTGGATTTGAAGAGAGGGTAATAAAATGCAGGAGGTTTTGTTAAATACGGATTTTAAGGATTTAAAGTTTTTTAAGCGCGGGAAAGTTCGGGATGTTTATGATTTAGACGATAAACTTCTTATCGTTTCTACTGATAGGATATCTTGTTTTGATGTGGTTCTGTCTTGCGGAATACCGGATAAAGGCAGGGTTCTTACCAGCTTATCCTGTTTTTGGTTTGATTTTATCAAGGATATTATTGAAAACCATTTAATTACCACCGATGTTCATAAGTATCCGGATAATCTGCAAAAATATAAACCTTTTCTTTCCGGTCGTTCGATGCTGGTTTTAAAATCAAAGCCGCTTCCTGTAGAGTGTATTGTCAGGGGTTATCTTTCCGGCTCGGGATGGAAAGAGTATCAGCAGACGCAGTCTGTCTGCGGAATAAGATTGCCCGCGGGCCTTTTGGAATCACAAAAACTTCCGGAAATTTTATTTACGCCTTCTACCAAAGCACAAACAGGCCACGATATAAATGTCAATCAGAAATATATCGAGGATTTACTTGGCAGGGATATTGTTGTTAAATTAGCAAAAATTAGTATTGAGATTTACAAAAAAGCAAGCGATTATGCCTTAAGCCGCGGAATAATCATTGCGGATACAAAATTTGAATTTGGAATATATGAGGGCGAACTTATTCTAATTGACGAAATTCTCACTCCTGATTCATCGCGCTTCTGGCCGCTTGATGAATATACCCCCGGCTGTCCTGTTTCGAGTTTTGACAAGCAGTTTGTCAGGGATTATTTAGAGACCTTGTGCTGGGATAAGACGCCGCCCGCGCCAGAACTCCCCAGGGAAATTATTGAAAAGACCACCCAGAAATACCTTCAGGCGTATAAGAGAATAGTTGGAAGAGATTTGGCAGAAAAATAGTAAATAGAAAAGCTAAGAAAAGAGAAGCAACTAAGTTCTTAATCTTAACCCAAGCCTTGATCTTGCTTTTAAAGAGATAGATGCAATTATTCAAAAAAATCTTAGTTATAATTTTAAGGGTTGGCGTAAGTATTGCTTTACTTGTTTTTTTGTTTAAGCAGGTAGATAAAAAAATCCTCTTTGAAATTATAAAGAAAACCGATAAGTTTATTCTGTTTCTGGGATTCCTTATCTTGTTTAGCGGTTATGTTTTCGCGCTCTTTCGTTGGCAGATGCTGCTTAAGGCGGTCAAAATCCATCTTCCCTTAAAAAGGGTAATCATTTCTTTTTCTGGCGGCGTATTCCTTAATTTATTTCTGCCTTCGACTATAGGCGGAGACTTGATGCGAAGCGTTGATTTGACGGCGCATACAAAGCAGCCAAAAAAGATTGTTACCACAATTTTGCTTGATAGATTAAGCGGCTATACAGGCATGGCCTTATTGGTTTTGGTATCTTTTGCTTTTGGTTTTAGGTTTGCTTGGGAGAGGAGCGTTATATTATCTATAGCAGTAATAACAACGCTGTTAATCGTTATTTTGCTCTCTCTTTTTAATAAACACGTATATATAGCGATAAGCAGGCTCTTGCACTCTCCTTACGCGGGCAGGATTAGGAGCCGGATAAGAAGCCTTCATAAAGAAATTTATTATTTTAAGCGTCATAAAAGTGTAATTGTAAATAATCTGTTAGTTTCAATTTTGATTCAGATAACTGTTCCCTTGGCTTTTTTTATGATTGCGTTATCAATGGGGATAAGGCAAAACGTGATTTACTTTTTTGTATTTTTGCCCATTATATCCGCGATTACATTATTGCCTATATCCATAGGAGGCCTGGGTTTAAGAGATGCTGCCGTAGTATACTTTTTCACTAAGGTAGGTTTAGCAAAGGATATGGCGCTAGCCATGTCTTTAATAAATTTTTGTTTTATTTTTATTTTTGGCGTAATCGGGGGCCTTGTTTATGTCCTTACAATTCGTTATCGACGGAAATAATATTATGCACCACCCCGGATATATAAAATTTATTAACAATAGCCATAAGGATTCGCGGCTTGCGTTATTAGAATTTATTCGCTTTAACGGGCTCTGCGGAAGCGGAAAAAATAATATAACTGTTGTATTTGATGGTTATCCGCGCCTAGGCGCATCTTCTCTAAACAATTTAGAAATCAATATAGTTTTTTCAGGAATAGGCACTGCTGATGAGGAAATAAAGAAAATTTGCGAGAATTCAAAGAGCATAAAAACCATCGTCGTAGTTTCTGATGATAACGAGATTAAGTATTTTGTTAAATCAATGGTGGCAAGAACGTTGGGGGTAAAGGAGTTTGTCGGTGAAAAGAAAACTTTATGTAAGCCAAAGAATGAAACTTTAGATGTAAAGATGACATATAGTCAGATGTGCAAGGTTAATGAGGAATTAAAAAAGATATGGCTAAGAGAGAAAAAAGGAGAGTAGCGCATAGCGTAGAACGAGATGAGCGTAGAGCGCATAGCGTAGAGCGTATAGGAACTGATAAGCTATCCGCTAAACGCTATCCGCTAAACGCTAAAGAAAGTGATTTTATTAAATTTTTAGGCACTGCCGGCGCTCGGTTTGTAATGATTAAGCAGCTACGCGCTTCAGGCGGAATATGGGTTTCTTATAGAGGCACAAATGTTTTGATTGACCCCGGGCCGGGAAGTATTGTGCGTTGCGCTAAAAGCCTGCCCAGATTGGATCCTTCCAAGTTAGATGGTATAATTCTTACTCACAGGCATTTGGATCACTCAAATGATATTAATATAATGATTGAGGCAATGACAGAAGGCGGATTTAAGAAAAGAGGAGTGGTGTTTTTGCCTTCTGACGCGATCGCGGAGCATCCTGTTATTTCAAATCATGCTATAAATTTTCCGCAAAAAATAGAGTTATTAGAGGAATATAAGAGGTATAATATAGGAGAGCTTGAATTTAGCGCTTCTATGAAGCATCTTCATTCAGCTGAAACTTATGGTTTAAAGTTTAATATGAATAAAACCAGCGTTTCGCTTTTGTCGGATACAAGATATTTTGATGCCTTAACGGAGTTTTATAAAACAGATATTTTAATAATTTGCGTAACTTTTTACGAGCCCCATCCTGATATAGATCACCTTTGTCTTTCTGAGGCTAGGGAGATTATCAGGAAAATTAATCCTAAAAAAGCAATTCTTACTCATTTTGGCATGAGCATGTTAAAATCAAAGCCGCATATACAAGCCCAAGAACTAACTAAACAACTGGGAATAGAGGTAGTGGCCGCTCATGACGGGATGGTTGTTGACATAACCTGATAATTATGATAAAGTTATGTCGATTAGGCTGTGTCGTAATCTCTATTTTGAGCTCTTTTATAATTAATTTGAAATTTTTCGCGTAATATTAAATTTCCCTTTCCTTGCGAGAGGGGCTAAGGGAGGGGTAAAGATTTCTCGTCGTTTCACTCCTCGCGAAATGACAGAGCTTATTTCATTTCGAAATGACAAGGTTCGATTTTATTCTGTCATTACGGCACAGTTTCGATACGTGAGAAAAGTTTTATGAGTTTTTTTGAAGAGGACCAGGTATGATTCGTAATTATACCTGAAAATAGGAGGTGCAAAATGAGTAATTTGCAGTTGATTTTATTGGAGCCGGCAAAAGCAGCGCTTGTTCAGATTAGTCAATTTATGGTTAATATTATGCTGGTAATTGTTATTCTTGTTATCGGTTGGGTTATTTCCCGGGTAATTAAAAGTTTGCTGGTGAAAAGTTTAAAAGCGGTAAAACTTGATGAATTTTCTCGGCGTATTGAATTAAGCAATATGCTTGAAAAAGGAGGTATTCCTTATACTTTCTCTGAATTAATTGGTGTTATTTTTTATTGGTTGGTCATTCTAGTTACCGTGATGGTTGCTCTTAACGCGATAGGCCTAACTATTGTCGCGGAGTTATTAAATACGGTGATTCTTTATGTCCCTAATGTTATTGCCGCTTTATTTATCCTGATTTTAGGTATGTTTTTGGCTGTTTTGATGCGTAATATTGTTCAAACAGCTAGTAATAATATTGGCCTCGCGCAAAGTAAAATTTTAAGTAAGTTTGTGGAAGTTTTGATTATTGTTTTTACGGTAATTGTAGCTTTGGAGCAATTACAGATTGCGGTTTATGTTACCCATACTGTATTAAGCATAGTTCTTGGCAGTATTGGGTTTGGTTTTGCTTTGGCTTTTGGTTTGGGTTGCAAGGATATTGTTGGGAAATTTGTCAGTGAATTTATAGAAAAATTGAAGAAAAATTAATTTATTTGTTGTGGTATTTTTTGAGTATTTTACAGAAACGGTTCTTAATTTCTCAAGAACCGTTTCTGTCTTTTTTCTAATCACTATTAGTAAATTTACACTAGGATGTATAAAATTTTGTAGTGGCGGTTCGTGAACCGCCCCAAATAATAGAATTATTTAGGAAGCCGAACCATAGCCTTGTGGCA
>CAKKQB010000003.1:7529-59867 GCA_919901915.1 Omnitrophica bacterium GWA2_41_15 | reverse complement strand
AAAGTATTAATAGGAGGTATTAAAATGTTATCCTTACAATTTAGGATGTGGTTATGGTTTCGGCTATAGGAAGCCGAACCATAGCCTTGCGGCAAAAGTATTAATAGGAGGTATTAAAATGTTATCCTTACAATTTAGGATGTGGTTATTGTTAACGATTCTTTTCGCGATTATTTACGCGGTGATTGTAGTGATTGGCAGTACTTTTTTGCGCGTAGGGGGTTTTGGTTTTTATCTGATTGTGTCTTTGGTAATGATGTTTATTCAGTATATGATTGGGCCAAAGATCGTAGAATGGACTATGCAGGTAAAATATGTGAAGAAAGAAGAATATCCGCAACTGTATCAAATGGTAGAGAGCCTGGCTACGCGGGCAAAAATTCCGATGCCAAGAATAGGTATAGCCAGGGTTAATCTCCCCAATGCTTTTGCTTTTGGCAGGGGGATGAGAGATGGCAGGGTTTGTGTTACGGAAGGGATTTTAAAATTGCTTGACGATGATGAGTTAAAGGCGGTTTTGGCGCATGAATTAAGCCACCTTAAAAATCGTGATGTCTTAACTATAACGCTTTTATCGGTAATTCCGATGATTATGTATCGCCTTGCCTGGAGTTTTTTATTTTCAGGCCGCCGCCGTGACGGGAGGGGAGGAAATACCATCCTTATTGGTTTGGCCGCGTTTTTGTTTTATTTTGTGACTAACCTGCTTGTGCTTTACGCCTCTAGAATCAGAGAGTATTTCGCGGATAGGGGCGCTGTGCTTCTAGGCAGTAAGCCGTCAAGTTTGGCGTCAAGTTTATATAAACTCGCGTATGGTTCAGCGCGTATTGATAAGGAGTCATTAAAAGAGGTGGAGGGTATTAAGGCCTTTTTTGTTAATGATCCTTCTAAAGCTTTAAGCGATATCAGGGAATTAAGCCAGCTTGATTTGGATAAGAGCGGCACGCTTGACGCGTTAGAATTAGAACAGCTACGGGGTAAAAAAATACGTTTAGGTTTTGCGGATAAGGCGATGGAGCTTTTAAGCACTCATCCTAACATGCTCAAGCGTATAAAGAAGCTTTCCGAATACAAGTGTTAATGAAAAAGTTAGCCGGTTTACCGGTTTGTTGGCTAACTGGTTAGCCGGTTTACCGGCTAACCCATGCCATGCGAGATATTATATGAACTTGTTTAATTTTTTTTACTCTCCTTTTTTTTCAAAGAAAGTGCAGAGGGAGCATGAGTTAGCTCAAGCCAGAGACTACGCGGATCATGTAATTAAGCCGATGATTGATACCTTGATTGCATTTGACGCGGAGGCTAAGATAAAAGCTATAAACAAGGCTATAGCCGATTTTTTAGGCTATCAAGAAGAAGAGCTTATTGATAAACCCATTACCGTTATTTTTGAAGAGGAAGAGGTGGGGGAGAGTTTATTTAAAATGACGCGGTCTGAAGCGTTGATGAAGACTGGTTTTATACACAATTTTGAGATGGTTTATAAGACTAAGTCCGGCGAAAAAATTCCGGTCAGCTTTTCCGGGAGCGTGATGTATGAGAGTCAGTCGTCAGTAGAAGACGCAACACGCACGATGCGCAACGCACGACGAGTCATAGGTATTGTTGGCGTGACGCGCGATATGCGCCAGATAAAGAAATTCATCGCGGATTTGGAAAATTCCAGGAATCAGTTGCAAGAGCTTTCTCGAACTTTGGAAAAGAAGGTTCAGGAGCGCCTATCTGAGTTAACTATTCTCTATGAGGTTTCTAATTCTATTTCCTACATCTTAGATCATCGGTTGCTGCTACGGATGATTATGGAATCGTTATTTAAGATGGTGGATTATGATATCTGTGGTTCGTTGATACTTGAGGTTTCTAACGTTAATATTACTCTAAGGCCTGTTTATTCGCAAAGCGCTAAATTTACGGAGACAGTAAAGGATATCCTTGTTGCCTCTGTTTCCGGTTTTAGCAAGGAAGATATACGCAAGAAAAATCTAAATATTTTCCTTATGCCTGTTGACTTTAACGTTAAGCCAAAAAAAGGAAGGCAGTTTGATGAGATTAGGTCATTTTTTAATGTCCCTTTTACGGTCGCCGGTAAGACTATTGGCATGCTCAATATATCAAGTTGTAAAAAGGATGCTTTTGATGAACATGATGTGCGGCTTTTTCATACTATTGCTAATCAGGCTTCTCATTCTATTGAAAGATTGCGGGTAGCTATCATCGCGGAGAAGTCAAAGATGGAGAGCATGGTTGAGGGTATGGTTGAAGGCGTGGTAATGGTTGATGAACTTGAGGATGTGGTGGTGGTAAATCCGCGGGCCAGGCAGATGTTGAGCTTGGGGTTTGAAGAGCGAATTACTACTGAAATATGGAAAAAAAAGGTTGAGGCGCTTAACTTGCAGGGGATTCTAAAAAAGTGTAAAGATGATAATTGTCTGGTTTCTAAAAGCTTGGAAATTTCCGTGCAGAATGAACCTGTGTACTTGCATTGTGATATGGCGCCGGCGAGAAATGAAAGAGGCGAAATTATCGGTATAGCTACTATTTTTAGAGATGTTACTAAGGAAAAAGAAGTAGACCGCATGAAGACAGAGTTTGTTTCCACTGTCTCTCATGAACTTAGAACTCCGCTTTCTATTACTAAGGAAGGTTTGAGCCTGGTTTTAGACGGCATTACAGGGATAATAGATGAAAAGCAAAAGCGAGTTCTTGTTACTGCGAAAAGCAATATAGACAGATTAGCGAATATCATAGATAGTCTTTTAGATATTTCTAAGATTGAGGCAGGAAAGGTAGAATTAAAAATAGATACAGTTAATCTTAATGATTTAATCAGCGGGCTTGTTTCTTCTTTTTCCAATCGCGCGATGAATAAGGGGTTAGAATTAAAAGTTAATCTTCCTGAAAAACAGATAAATGTTTGTGTTGACGCGGAGAAACTCATTCAGATTTTTACTAATCTTACGGCTAATGCCTTGAAATTTACTAGTAAGGGTTACATAGAGGTTTCTGCCTTGGAAAAAGAGGATGAAGTAGAGTGCAGTGTCCTTGATACAGGTATTGGTATTTCAGGAGATGATTTGCCTAAGGTGTTTAGCAAGTTTCAGCAGTTTAGCCGTGTGCCCGGAGCTGGAGAAAAGGGTACTGGTTTGGGCCTGTCCATAGCCAAGGCTTTAGTTGAGCTGCATTATGGAAAGATTTGGGTGGAGAGTCAATTCGGTAAAGGCAGCAAGTTTAGTTTTACCTTACCTAAATATAATACTGAAGCGCTTTTTAGAAGATATATTAAAAAAGGCATAGAAGAAGCAGGGAAGAAAAATAGCATGTTTTCTTTGATTGTTGTTTCAGTGGCTCTTCCTGTGCCTACCGAGAAAGAGAATAGCCAAGAGATGGAACTGCTTTTAAAGGATATAGAAGGGGCGATTAAAAGTTGTTTACGCCGTAAAGATGATTTAGTGGTTAAAGCTGCAAGCGCGATTATGGTGTTTTTGAATGATTGTCTTAGAGAAGGGGCATTAGTAGTGCAAGTCAGGTTGCAGCAGGCCGTGGAAGATGTTTTGGCTAAAAAATGGTTAGGTAAGGAGGCTAATCTACATTTTGGTTTAGCTGTTTATCCTGATGATGCTAAAGATGATGAAGAATTGCTTATGAAGGCGAAGGGTATTACGCGTGAGCCTGAAGCGTAACCCTATAACGCTATAACCCTATAACGTATTTGACATAACCTTAATTCCGCTATATAATTATAAAACTATGGAAATTAATGAGATTGTTCAGCAGAGAAAGGCAAAATTAGAGTCGCTTAAAGCAAAGGGGGAGTCTCCTTATGGTAGTTCTCCCGGCGTTTTACGTGAGGATATCGGCGAGCTTTTAAATAACTTTCAGGAAGGTAAAATCACAACTGTTGCTGGTAGAATTATGGCTAGGCGTTCTCACGGTAAGGTTAGCTTTCTGGATATCAAGGATTCTACAGGGAAGATACAGCTTTACTTTAAGGCGGATTATTTGACCCAAGAGAAAATAAGCGCTTTTGAGGATATCGATATAGCAGATATTATATCCGCGAAAGGAGAACTTTTTAAAACCCATACTGGCGAGTTTTCAATAAAAGTGGAGGATTTTACTGTATTGGCCAAGGCTTTAAGGCCGTTACCGGAAAAATGGCATGGTTTAAAAGATGTGGAATTGCGTTACCGGCAGCGCTATTTGGATTTAATCGCGAATGAAGAAGTAAAAAAAGTATTTCTAATGCGAGGCCGTATTATTAAGGCAATACGCGGTTTTTTAGATGGTAAGGGGTTTTGTGAAGTGGAAACACCAATGATGCACGCCGTAGCCGGAGGAGCGGCAGGCAGGCCTTTTAAAACATATCATAATGAATATGACATGAACTTAGTTTTAAGGATCGCGCCGGAGCTTTACCTTAAACAGCTTTTGGTTGGAGGGTTAGACAAGGTTTATGAGGTAAACCGTTCGTTTCGCAATGAAGGAGTATCTACGCGGCATAATCCTGAATTTACTATGCTTGAAGTTTATCAGGCGTACGCGAATTACGAAGATATGATGAACTTGGCGCAGGATTTAATTACTTTCGCGGCTAAGGAAGCGCTGGGGGGAGTGAATTTTATTTATCAGGGAAAAAATATAGATTTAACTTTGCCTTGGACAAGGCGCTCTTTCGCGGAAATGGTAAAAGAAAGATTTAATATCGAGCCTGCTGATGATGAAGCGCTTATGTTAATGAAATTGCAAAAGGAAGGATTTGCTAAAGATAAAAAACAACTTACCCGCTCGCAGATAAATAAGCTTATCGAGGATCTCTTAGGGCAGGATACTATCATTAATCCTACTTTTGTTACGGATTATTTTACAAGTTTATGTCCTTTAGCTAAAACTAAAAAAGAAAATCCCCTAATCTCCGAAAGGTTTGAATTATATGTATCCGGGCTTGAGATAGGCAATGCTTATTCAGAGTTAAATGATCCTATTGAGCAAAAAAGGCGTTTTCAAGAGGAGATTAAGGAATTGAACACGGACGAAAAAAAAGAAGTTGATGAGGATTATATATTAGCCCTGGAGCAT
This sequence comes from Omnitrophica bacterium GWA2_41_15, assembly GCA_919901915.1. Classification (GTDB taxonomy): domain Bacteria; phylum Omnitrophota; class Gorgyraeia; order Gygaellales; family Profunditerraquicolaceae; genus CAKKQB01. The sequence continues at coordinate 54,791 of CAKKQB010000003.1, read as the reverse complement.
GGCATGCCTTCAGCCGGCGGTTTGGGTATTGGAATAGACAGGCTGGTAATGTTATTCGCGAATCAACCTTCAATTAGGGATGTAATTTTGTTTCCGTTGTTAAGGCCGCAGGGCACGGATAAAAACACGGATAAAAACACGGATAAACACGGATAAAAACACGGATGGACACGGATAAATCCGTGTCCATCCGTGTTCAAAAAAATCCGTGTGAATCCGTGTTAAAAGAATATGTTATGCGAATTATGGTTAAGTCAGCGTTATCTTAGGACAGGCAAAAAAGAAAAGATAATTTCGGCAACCGCGTTAATCTCAATGATAGGTATTGCTATCGGCGTTTTGGTTTTAATTGTTGTGATTGCGGTTATGACCGGTTTTGATAAGTATTTGGAAGGTAAAATGATGGGAACAAACTCCCATCTGATTTTACGATTTCCTAATGGACAGAAAGAGCCTTACAAGATAATAGATAAGTTAAGAAGAGAGCCCCATATTTTAGGCGCTTCTCCTTTTGTCGCGGGCCAGGCGTTTATGAAAATTGGCCCGCAGATTATTAGTCTAGATTTACGCGGAATTGACCCGAAACTACAGCCCCAAGTCTCTAGCCTTAGAGAGTATATAAAACAGGGCAGTTTAGAGTTAGAAGGAAATGATGTTGTGCTGGGAGAAGAGTTGGCTTTGCGTTTAGGGCTGCGTTTAGGTGATAAAATCAGTTTAATTTCCCCAGTTACATTAACAAAAACAGATTTTTTAATTAAAGGGCTTTTTAATAGCGGGATGTATCTTTACGATTCAACTTTAATTATGACAAGCATAAAAGGCTCTCAGGATTTCTTTAAGCTTCCTGATTTAGTTACGGGTATCGCGATAAAAGTGGACGATATCTATCGTGTGGATGCCATAAAAGAAGATTTGTATTGGAAAAACAAAGATATCACTCCCTGCGAAATTCTTACCTGGGTAGACTCCAATAAGAATTTTTTAAACGCTCTAAAATTAGAGAAAATAGTAATGTTTATTGTGGTTATTATGACTACGGTTGTGGCGGCATTCGGAATTGTAAGCACTATGATTATGTCAGTGATGAGCCGGATCAAGGATATTGGTATTTTAAGGTCTGTAGGAGCTAAGACGAGAAACATTCTAGAGATATTTATTTTTCAGGGTTTGAGTATCGGAGTTACGGGAATTATTTTAGGCCTAATCGGCGGGATCGCGCTTTCCCTTTCTTTAAATAATGTGATTGATTTTATCTCTCGGCTTATTGGTCGAAGTTTAATTCCTAAGGATATTTATTACTTTGACCGCATACCTGTAAATATCAATGTTAATGATATTCTTTTAATTGTCGGTTGTGTTTTACTGATAAGTTTGGCGGCGAGTATTTATCCCGCGTTTTATGCCAGCCGCATAAATCCTGCTGAGGCAGTCAGGCATGAATAGAGGTATAGTTATAAGTTATAAGTTATAAGTCATAAGTGGTAAGTGGTAAGAAAAAACTTACAACTTACGACTTACAACTTACCACCGAATATGTTAGAAATCAAGAATGTATGTAAGAGCTATAGAGATAGATCAAGCGTCTTGGATGTGCTTAAAGGGATAAATTTGAGCGTGGAGGAAGGGGAATTTTTGGCAATTCAGGGGCCATCAGGCGCGGGTAAGTCTACACTGCTACATATTTTAGGCGCCTTGGACGAGCCCACATCAGGCGAGGTATTGTTTGACGGAGCGAATTTATATTCTCTGGGCGAAAGCGAGCGGGCAAAATTTAGGAATCTAAGAGTAGGTTTTGTTTTTCAGTTTTTCCATTTGTTGCCGGAATTAAATGCTTTAGAAAATGTTTTGTTGCCCGGCCTTCTAAAATCATGGTGGGAAAGAAAAAAAGTTTGTAATTACGCGAAAGCTCTTTTGGAGAGGTTGGGGTTGTCTAACCGGATGCGCCATCTGCCGAGCCAGCTATCCGGAGGAGAGCAGCAACGCCTGGCTATAGCGCGCGCCTTGATTAATAAGCCACAAGTTTTACTTTGTGATGAGCCGACAGGGAATTTAGATTCGGAAAATGGTAAAAAAATATTAAGCCTTCTTAAAGAGTTGAATTCAAATGAGCGCGTTACAATGATTCTAGTAACGCACGATTCAGATATTGCCGCAAACGCTGACCGCGTGATTCACTTGAAAGATGGGAGTTTATTAGGTTAATGACAAAATAAGCTGTTTTGAAATTAAGAAGGAGAATAAGATGAAGGTTTATATTAATGGTAAGTTTTATGAAAAAAGCGAAGCTAAGATTTCTGTTTTTGATCACGGGCTTTTGTATGGTGATGGTGTTTTTGAGGGAATCCGTGTTTATAATCGTTTGGTTTTTAAATTAAAAGAGCATATTGAGAGGCTTTTTGAATCAGCAAAAAGCATCATGCTTAAGATTTCCTTAACTAAAGAGCAGTTACTCGAAGTAGTTATCCAAACCTTAAAGGAGAATAAATTAGATGATGCTTACATTAGATTAATAGTAACACGTGGAGAGGGAGATTTGGGGCTTGATCCGCGTAAATGCTTTGGCCGCTCTTCAATTATAATCATTGCCGATAAGATCGCTTTGTATCCTAAGGAATTATACAAGGAAGGCCTAAAGATTATTACCGTGCCCACGGTAAGGAATGTGCCCGAAGCGTTAAATCCGCAAATAAAATCTTTAAATTATTTGAATAATATTCTGGCGAAGATTGAAGCTCTAAACGCGGGTTTTGATGAGGCGATAATGCTGGATCATTTAGGCTATGTCGCGGAGTGCACGGGGGACAATATATTTATTGTAAAAAAGAATCATCTTTATACGCCGCCTCAGTGCATGGGCACCTTAAGGGGTATTACGCGGGACGCGGTTTTAGAGATTAGCCGCAAAAATAAAATTTTTGCGCATGAGCATGTGCTTACGCGTCATGAGGTATATATATCTGATGAGTGTTTTTTAACAGGGACCGCTGCTGAGATTATACCTGTTGTATGCGTGGATGGCCGTGTTATTGGCGCGGGAAAGCCTGGCAAGATGACCTTGAGCATAATGAAAAAGTTTAAGGAACTAACAAGGAGAGAAGGAGTAAAATACTAAAGAAGAGGCGAAGAAATATTGAAATTATATCTTCACCGCGTAGGTGGAAATCACGTCATTTAATTGAAGCGAGGGAAAATGTTATGTGATATTTGCGGTAAAAATTCGGCAACCGTGCATCTGACAGAGATTATTGATAATCAGATGAATGAGCTTCATCTTTGCGAAGAGTGCGCGCGTCAAAAAAACGCGGAGATGGAACATAAGTTTGGAAGTGACCTTTTGGCAGGGATGGCGGAGACTGAGAAGTTTGCTAAAGAGAAGGAAACAGTTTCTGTTATCTGTCCTAATTGCGGTTTGAGCTATACTAATTTTAAAAAGATAGGTCGGCTTGGCTGCGGTGAATGTTATATCGCGTTTAAGAAGTATCTTATTCTGCTTTTAAAAAGAATTCATGGTTCAGCTCAGCATGTTGGTAAGGTTCCGCGTAAGACGGGAGTTGCCTTGAAGAAAAAAACTCTATTGCAGGATTTGGGGGATAAGCTTCAGGCGGCAATTAAGGTTGAGGATTTTGAAGAAGCGGCGCGAATCAGGGACCGGATTAGGGAGATAGAGAGGAAAAAACAAAATATTGAGCGTATAGCGTAGAGCGGATAGCGGATAGACAAAGCTATACGCTAAATGTTAAAATTTGGGTCATTCGTGTTTAAGGTTAAGGAATATCTTTAACTCAGGGTGGGCAAGCCCACCCCTACGCGGAGATTCATAGGGACTACGTAACGACCCGTAGGGGCGAGCTTGCTCGCCCAGATACTTATCAAATTGGATCTATATTTATTACCTTAAACACGAATGACCCTAAAATTTTAAATATGCAATTAGATGACTTATTAAATCATTCAAGTGAGTGGCTAAAAGGTACAGGCCCAAATTCAGATGTGGTTATTTCTAGCCGCATACGTTTAGCCAGGAATTTAAATAAAGTTGCTTTTCCGCATTGGGCAAGCAAAAAACAGGGCGAACGTACTTTGCAGATAATTCAAGAGGCTATTCTAAGAGCTGATTACACAAAAAAAACAATTATTTTTAAATTAGCGGATTTGGATAGTGTGGACAAGCAGTTTTTGGTGGAAAGGCACCTTATGTCTTTGGAACATGCTCAAAAGCCTAATCATAAGGCAATCGCGATTGATAACGAAGAGATTATTTCTATAATGATTAATGAAGAGGACCACATCAGGATGCAGGTGATGCAGTCCGGATTTAATCTGTTTGAGGCATGGAATATTATCAACAGGATAGATGACAGCCTCGCCCTTGAGCTAAGTTTCGCGTTTTTGCCTGAATGGGGATATCTAACCGCTTGTCCTACCAATACCGGCACTGGTATGCGTGGTTCAGTAATGCTGCATCTTCCGGCATTGGTAATGACCAGGCAAATTGACCGCGTTTTGGCCGCGGTTGCAAAGTTGAGTTTTGCTACTCGTGGCCTTTATGGGGAAGGGACGCAGGCGGCGGGTAATTTTTTTCAAATTTCTAATCAAATTTCCCTTGGCCTTAGTGAAGATGAAAATATTGATAATATCAATGGTTTAATCAGGCAGATTATTGAACAGGAGCATCAGGCAAGAGAAGCGCTGCTTTCCAGAAACAGACCGGCCTTAGAAGATAGGATTAACCGGAGTTTAGGGATCTTAAAAACCGCGCGGATTATTTCTAGTCAGGAAACAATAGAGTTGTTGTCTATGGTTAGAGTTGGCTGTGATATAGGAATGCTTAAAGATATAGACCGCCGCACTATTAACGAGTTATTTATTGTTACTCAGCCGGCGCATCTGCAAAAAATAGAGAGGAAAAAACTTTTATCTGAAGAGAGGGATATAAAAAGGGCAGAGATTATAAGGAGCAGGTTAAGTTTATAAGGAGGATGATAAGATGTTTAATCGATTTACTGAAAGGGCTAGGAAAATAATTATTTTGGCAAAAGAGGAGGCAAGGCGCTTTAATCACGATTATATCGGGACGGAACATATGCTTTTAGGCCTTATTCGCGAGGGGGAAGGCGTGGCTGCCGCGGTGCTGCAGAAGATGGATGTGTCTTTGGAAAATATCCGGCTTGAAGTAGAAAAATTAGTGCAACCCGGGCCATCTACTCAGATTATTGGAGATATACCTTTTACGCCCAAAGCAAAAAAAGCATTGGAGTTGGCAGCGGAAGAAGCGCGTTCCTTAGGGCACAACTATATTGGCACAGAACATATTTTGCTTGGTCTTATTCGCGAAGGTGAAGGGATTGCTTCCCAGGTTTTATTAAATTTAGGGTTGGATTTAAATACTTTAAGAAATGAAGTGTTGGAGCTTTTAGGCGCGGCTTTGCCTTCTGACGCGCCGGTTGGCGCAACAAGCCAGCAGGCAAAAAGCAAAACTCCCGCGTTAGATGCTTTTGGCCGTGATTTAACAAAGTTAGCCAAAGACAATAAGCTTGATCCTGTAATTAACAGGGTTCAAGAAATAGAAAGGGTTATTCAGATATTAAGCAGGCGCACTAAGAATAATCCGGTTTTATTAGGTGAGGCGGGAGTAGGAAAAACTGCTATAGTTGAAGGCCTTGCTCAAGCAATCATAACGGGAAATGTTCCGGAAACTTTAAGAGGTAAACGTATTATAGTTTTGGATTTGGCATTGATGGTCGCCGGTACAAAATATCGCGGCCAATTTGAAGAAAGAATTAAAGCGGTAATGGAAGAGATTAAACGTTCGCAGGATGTGATTATTTTTATTGATGAGCTGCATACATTAGTAGGCGCTGGCGCTGCTGAGGGGGCTATCGATGCTTCTAATATTTTAAAGCCCGCTCTTTCGCGCGGAGAGATGCAATGTATTGGCGCTACAACTATGGATGAATATAGAAAATATATCGAGAAAGACGCGGCTTTGGAACGCAGGTTTCAGACGATTATGGTCGAGCCTCCGAACGTGGAGCAAACCGTTGAAATATTAAAAGGATTGCGTGGTAAATATGAAGAACATCACCGTGTTATCTTTAAGGATGACGCGTTAGAAGCAGCCGCGAAATTATCCGATCGTTATATTTCAGGAAGGTTCCTGCCGGATAAAGCGATTGATTTGATTGATGAGACAGGTTCGCGCGTCCGATTAAAGGTTTTGATTGTTCCGCCTGAAATAAAACAATTAGAAGAAAAAATAGAGTTAACAAAAAAAGATAAAGAGGTGTTTATAAAGAGCCAGGATTTTGAAAAGGCGGCTTTATTAAGAGACCAGGAAAGACAGGCGCGTCAGGAGTTAGAGCTTTTAAACCGTCAATGGTCGCAGGAAAAAGATAAAATGCGGCCTGAGATTGGCGAGGATGATATTGCCAGGGTTGTTTCGCAGTGGACGGGTGTTCCGATTCTTAGATTGGAAGAGAAAGAGAGCGAGAAACTATTAAAAATTGAAGAGAGCCTGCATAAACGCGTGATTGGGCAGGATGAAGCAATAAGCGTAATTGCTCACGCAGTTAGGCGCTCACGCGCGGGCATAAAAGATCCCAAGAGGCCTATTGGTTCATTTATATTTTTAGGCCCTACCGGTGTAGGGAAAACACTTTTGGCCAGAAGCCTGGCGGAGTTTATGTTTGGAGATGAAGACGCGCTTTTGCAATTAGACATGTCGGAATATATGGAAAAATTTAATGTTTCCCGCTTAATCGGAGCTCCGCCGGGATACGTTGGTTATGAAGAGGGTGGGCAACTTACGGAAAAAATAAGGCGCAGGCCTTATTCGGTAATATTGTTAGACGAAATTGAAAAGGCCCATCCGGATGTATTTAATCTGCTTTTACAAGTGCTTGAGGAAGGCCGACTTACTGATAGTTTTGGCAGAAAAGTTTATTTTAGAAATACCATAATTATTATGACTTCTAATGTGGGCGCGGAATTGATCCGCAAGGCAGGTTCCCTTGGATTTAAGGCGCAAAAGGAAGATGTTACTTATCAAGAGATGAAAGAAAAGCTGCTCGATGAAGTAAAGCGCGCGTTTAAGCCGGAGTTTTTAAACCGTGTTGATGATACAATAGTTTTTAGGCCGCTTGTAAAGGATGATTTGCAAAAAATTGTTAGTATCGAGATCGGCCATTTAATAGAGAGGCTTAAGGAACAGCATATAAGCATAGAGGTTACGCAAGAGGCGAAAGACTTTCTCGTCGAAAAAGGTTTTGACCCTGTATTTGGAGCTCGGCCGTTAAAGAGAACTATACAAAGATTTTTAGAAGACTTTCTCGCGCAGGAGATAATTTCAAAAAGATTTAAAGAAGGTTCATTTATAAAAGTGCTGCGTAAAGGGGATGAATTAATTTTTGAATGATTTCTACGCAACGTAGAGACACAAAATTTTGTGTCTCTACGAATTACGAAATAATACTATGTTTAAAAATTTCTTTGAGTCTTTAGGCAGAAAGGTATTGGAGGGTTTTGAGTTTGTGGGCGGTTTGGCTAATCTGGTAGCGCAAGCTTTTTACTGGATGTTTGTGCCGCCTTTTAAGAAGGGGCGCATTTTTGAGCAAGCTAAAAAAGCAGGCATAGACAGCTTGCTGATAGTTTCTGCGCTTGCTTTATTTATTGGTATAATTATGGCCCTGCAAACTGCTTATCAAATGCAGCGCTTAGGTTCTGAAATGTATATTGCCAGCATTGTCGCGCTTTCTATAGTAAGAGAATTAGGTCCTGTTATAACTGCGCTGGTAGTCGCGGGCAGGGTTGGGGCGGCGATTGCCGCGGAGATAGGCTCTATGCAGGTTACTGAACAGATAGACGCGCTTCAAGTATTTGCCGCTAACCCTGTAAAATACCTGGTTGTCCCGCGGCTTTTGGTATTAAGCCTTATGCTTCCGCTTTTAACCTTGTACGCGGATATTCTCGGTATATTGGGGGGGTATCTTATCTGTGTTTATAAGTTGGGAATATCAGGCACGATGTATATGCAGATTACTTTTGATTCTCTTTTGTATAAGGATTTGTTCACAGGACTTTTAAAAACCGTATTTTTTGGCATGCTTATTGCTATTGTAAGTTGTTACGAGGGGTTTAATGTGAAAGGAGGCGCGGAAGGGGTAGGCCGCGCTACTACACGCGCGGTTGTCGGTTCTTTTATTTTAATTATTACCGCGGACTGTTTTTTTACCGCCCTGTTCTATTTTGTTTTTCCTTGATGGGACCGTTGCGAAATACCTTTTTTCGTCATCCTGAGCGAAGCGAAGGATCTTATCAGCGTCGAGATTCTTCGGTCTTCGGCCTCAGAATGACGCAAAGTTTGGCATTTTGCAACAGTCTCTTGATGTATAAAGTTATTACTTGAACTATGGCAGAGATAGAAATAAAAAATTTAAAGAAGACATTCGGCGCTAATAAAGTTCTAGATGGTATAAACCTTAAAATAGAAAAAGGGCAAACCTGCGTAATTATTGGGCGTTCTGGATGCGGTAAAAGCGTTTTATTAAAACACATTGAAGGTATATTAAAACCTGATGATGGCCATGTTTTTGTCAACGCCAAAGACATCAGTAAATTAAGCTCCAAAGAGTTGAATACTATGCGTATGAAAATTGGCATGGTTTTTCAAGGGGGGGCGCTTTTTGATTCTCTTACTGTGGGTGAGAATGTGGGGTTTGGCCTTACTGAAAATATGCGCTTAGGTGAAAGGGAATTAAGAGAAAGAGTGGAGGAGTCGCTTGCTTTGGTGGATCTGCGTGGTATTACAGAGCTTATGCCTTCGGCATTAAGCGGCGGCATGAAAAAACGCGTGGCGTTAGCGAGGGCATTATGCATAAAACCGGAGATCATACTTTATGATGAGCCAACAACAGGCGTGGATCCTATTACCGCGGATAGTATAAATGTGCTTATCAGGGAACTTCAGAATAAATTAAAAACTACTTCAGTTGTGGTTACGCATGATATGAAGAGCGCTTATAAAGTAGCGGATAAAATCGCTATGTTGTATCAGGGAAAAATTATTGCCGAAGGCTCATCCATGGACATTCAAAATACAAGGGATCCTGTTGTGCATCAGTTTATTAATGGTTTAGCGCGGGGGCCGATAACGGAGACATAGCGCGTCGTGCGTGGCGCGTGATGCGTATTGCGTATTGCGCACGACGCAATACGCACGACGCACGACGCACGACGCAATACGAGATAAGGGGGTTAAATAAATGGCATCTAGTCAGTCAAAATTAGAATTAAAATTGGGTGTTTTTGTTTTTATAGGGATAGTGATCTTGAGTATCTTTATTTTATCAATTGAGAGGTATAAAAAATGGAATTTTAATTACCGTGTTCATTTTACCTTTAATTTTGTAAACGGCGTTAAACTTGGCGCTCCTGTCCGGTTGGCAGGCGTAGATGTGGGTGATGTAAAGGAAATAAATCTTAAATTTAGCCCTGAAGAAAATAAAAATAAGGTTGATTTAGTTTGCAGGGTTAGGTGGGATGCTAAAATACCGGATGACTCTTCCATATGGATTAACACTCTGGGTTTATTAGGCGAAAAGTACGTTGAGATTATGCCGGGAAAGAATTATGCTAAAGTTATGTGTGAGAATCAGGCCTTGGCAGGTCAGGACCCTATTCCTATACATGAGGTAATGGTTTTGGCTAAAAGTATTGTTTCAAATCTTGATGAAAGTATTATTAGGTTGAAAAATGAAGAAGGCACTGTAGGCAAACTTCTTTTTAATGATAAGGTGTATAATGAATTAGACGCTCTTATTTCGGATATAAGAAGGAACCCCTGGAAATTGCTTTGGAAGACAAAGGAGAAGAAGTCGTAAGTTATAAGTCGTAAGTTATAAGTTTAATATGAAGACTAAGACAGTATTTACTTGTCAGGCTTGCGGTTGTCAGTCTCCTCGGTGGTTAGGAAGGTGCGCTGATTGTAATAGTTGGAATTCTTTTGTTGAGGAGGAGCGCTCCGCGGTTACATTAAAGGCGAAAGAAAGAGTTTCGTTATATAAAGAAGAGCCGGTGTTGTTAAAGGATGTAGAGGCAGGGCAAGAGGAGCGTTTTAAGACAAATATTTTGGAGTTAGACAGGGTGTTGGGGTCCGGGGTAGTCGCGGGTTCAGTAATCTTAATCGGCGGAGATCCCGGGGTGGGAAAATCTACGATATCTTTACAAATTTCTAATCAATTAGCTAAGCAGGGCAAAGTAATTCTTTATGTAAGCGGCGAAGAGTCCGTGGCTCAAACAAAATTACGCGCAAGGCGTTTAGAGAATATTGAATCGGAAAATTTATATATAGTTAATCAGACGGATTTGTCTTTAATACTTGAGTCTGTGGAAAAGATTAAGCCTCAAGTGGTAATCATTGATTCAATACAGGTAATTTTTGAGCCGACAATCAGCTCTTCTCCTGGCAGCGTAAGCCAAGTCAGAGAGTGCGCGTGCATACTCACGCAGTTGGCTAAAACACAGGGGATTTCAGTTTTTCTTATTGGCCATGTAACTAAAGAAGGAGCGATCGCCGGGCCGCGTGTATTAGAGCATATCGTGGATACTGTTCTTTATTTTGAGGGAGATAAGTTTTCCGTATATAGGATTTTGCGCGCGGTAAAAAATAGATTTGGTTCAACTAATGAGATTGGCGTATTTGAAATGACTCAGGGCGGCCTTTCGGAAGTAAAAAATCCGTCGGAGATATTTTTATCAGAAAGGCCAAAGGACGTTTCGGGTTCAGTGGTTGTTCCGATAATAGAGGGAACGCGGCCATTATTAGTAGAGATACAGTCGTTGGTAAGCAGGTCTAGTTTTGGCTATGCCTTAAGGCGCGCTCAGGGGTTTGATTATAATCGGCTGGGTTTATTGGTCGCGGTGCTTGAGAAAAGGATGGGCCTTGCGCTTGAAGCGGAAGATATTTTTGTCAATGTTGCCGGCGGTTTAAAATTAGAAGATCCAGGAGCGGATCTGGCTGTGGCAAGCGCTATATCTTCGGCTTTTCGCGACCAGTTAATTATTTCTGATACCGTTGTAATAGGAGAGGTGGGTTTGGCAGGAGAAATAAGGAGTGTTTCGCAGGTAGCCCTGCGCGTTAATGAGGCAGAGAAATTAGGGTTTAAGCATTGCGTTTTACCAAGGAATAATTATAAAAATTTAAAAATTGAAAAATGCGGCATAGAGCTAATACCGGTTTCCACGTTAAAAGAAGCGTTGGATGTTGTATTAAGAAAGTAGTAGTATGAAAATAACCAAGATACAAGATACAATAACCAAATAATAACCAATAACCAAATTTTCCTGACAAAATTGGGATCCCGATAAAACATCGGGACAATAACCAAACAGATTCTCTTTTTTTGTTTGGTTATTGGTGATTGGAATTTGAATATTGTTTGTATCTTGTATCTTGGTTATTGGTTATTTCTGCCAATATTTGAACATTGTTTCGAATTTAACTATTAGAATATATATTATGCGACGGAGGTAATTATGAACTTATTATTGGTGCGTATACTTTTTGTGGTAGGTAGCATGATTGTTGGTCATCAGACGATGGCATTTAAAAGTTTTGGGTTCGCGGGTATTTTGTTGGGCGCTGTATTTGCTTTTTTAATGATATTTCTGGAATCTGGATTACGCAAGGTTTCCGTGAGCGGGCTTTCCAGTACAGTTTTTGGCCTTATCCTGGGCTTGATTATGTCAAAATTGGTTGGCGACGCGTTTAGCCTTTCGCTTCTCGAGCCGCAAACCCTTAGTTTGGTAAGAGTTACCTTGACATTAGTTTTTTGTTATCTCGGTATGGTTATGGCTTTGCGCGGAAAAGATGAGTTTAATATTATTATTCCTTATGTGCGCTTGCGCCGGCAGGATGAGACGGAAGAAATAGTCTTAGTAGATACTAGCGTGATTATTGATGGGAGAATTATTGATATTATCAAGACAGGGTTTTTGCCGGGAAAGGTAATTGTTCCCAGGTTTGTATTGAAGGAATTACAGCAAATAGCAGATTCAACTGATTCAATAAAGCGTCAAAGAGGAAGGGTGGGTTTAGAGGTATTGCATACAATTCAAAAAGAATTAAAATTGAATATAACAATACATGAAGAGGATTTTCCGGATATCCCTGAGGTAGACGCGAAGTTGGTAAAAATGGCAAAGTTATTAAATGCCCAGATATTAACCGTGGATTATAATTTAAATCGCATCGCGGGTATTCAGGGTGTAAAGATACTTAATATAAACGAACTGGCAAATGTAATTAAACCTATGGTTTTGCCGGGGGAACAGATGCGGATAAAGTTAATTAAAGAAGGTAAAGAGCATAATCAGGCGATAGGATATCTTGAAGATGGCACAATGGTTGTAGTTGAAGACGCGCGCAGGCTCGTTGCCCAAGAAGTAAAAGTTGTGGTTACCTCTGTTCTTCAGACTCAGGCAGGAAGAATGATATTCTCTAGGCTGGAAAAATAATAAATGAATGTAACAGCGATAGTTGTTGCCGCTGGAGTAGGCAGAAGATTCAATTCAAAGCTCCCTAAATTACTTAGTAAAATAAATTCGGTACCGATTATTGCTTATTCTTTGAAGGCGCTAGATGGACATCCTTTGATCAAAGATATTATAGTTGTTATCAATGCTAAAAATAAACAATCTATCTGTGATGAAATAAGAAAATGCGCTTTAATAAAAAATAATAAGATAGTTGTGGGCGGAAGGAAGCGGCAGGATTCAGTGCGTAATGGTTTAAGCGCAATCAATAGCCGCACAGATTTAGTTTTAATCCATGATGGCGCAAGGCCTCTTATTGATAAAAGCGCGATTTCTCTGGTGATAAAGGAAGCAAAGAAGTTTGGGGCTTCAGTTTTAGGGGTGCCGGTGAAGAATACCATTAAAGAGTGCGTCGTGCGTCGTGCGTCGTGCGTTGTGCGTAAAAAGAAGGCATTGAATAGAGATAGTCTTTGGGAGATACAGACACCTCAGGTATTCAGGAAGAATTTAATTTTAAAGGCTTATGAGAAATTTGGAAATACCGAAGTTACGGACGATGCTTCTTTAGTTGAGAAATTAGGCGTTCCCGTGAAAGTAGTTATGGGTTCATATTCTAATATTAAGATTACTACGCAAGAGGATTTGATAATTGCAAAGGCAATTTTGTCGTTCGTGAAGCGTGAAGCGTGAAACGTGAAACGCTTCACGAGATACGCTTCACGCTTCACGAGATATAATTTATGATATGTAGAATCGGTATTGGTTACGATATCCATCGTTTAACTGAGGGCCGTAAATTATTTTTGGGCGGTGTCCATGTTCCTTACGTAAAAGGATTATTAGGCCATTCTGATGGTGATGCGCTTCTGCACGCGATATGCGATGCATTGCTGGGCGCGGCCTCAGAAGGCGATATCGGCGAGCTTTTTCCTGACACCGATCCCAAATACCGAGATATTTCCAGCGCGGAATTATTAAAGATAGTCGCGGATAAGGTGAGGAAAAAAGGTTTTGCGGTTAACAATATAGATACGGTTATAATTGCTCAAGAGCCGCATTTAACTTCTTTTAAAAAACAAATGCAAACAAGTATTGCTCAAGTTTTGAACATAAGAGAAGATTGCGTGAACGTAAAAGCAAAAACCAATGAAGGTTTAGGCGAGATCGGCGCGAAGGAAGCGATTGCCTGTTATGCCGTGGTGATAATATCTAATTAGGGGCTATGTCGCAATTCGCATTGTGTTATTCAGGCTGTGTCGTAATTAAGAAAAATCGTCATTCCGGAATGTTTTAATCCGGAATCCAGGAAATATTATTAACCTGGATTCCGGCGACCGAGGGCAGAATTGCCTGAGGAAGTGTCAGAGCTCAACTGGGCTCGACCTTTCGCCGGAATGACGACTTTGAGCTATTTTGTAACAGTCCCAATTATAGAATTACAAGAAAGGTAAAATGATACTTTGTTTAAAAATATTGTTTTTTCTTTTTGTTTTGGCGATTTTAAAATTAGTCATCATTGCTATAGTTTTCGCGGAAGATATCAAAACTGTTCAAGATAGAGACCCCGCGGCAAAGAGTTTCTTGGAAGTGCTTTTGCTTTATCAGGGGCTGCATGCCTTAATCAATCATCGTATTGCCCATTTTTTTTATAAGAGGCGTCTTTTCTTTTTAGCGCGTTTTATAAGTCAGCTTTCAAGGCATATTACCGGTATTGAAACGCATCCCGGAGCGCGAATCGGAAAAAGATTTTTTATTGACCACGGAATGGGAGTGGTGATTGGAGAGACCACGATTATTGGCGATGATGTGCTTTTGTATCAAGGCGTTACCTTGGGCGGCACTGGTTTAGTAAAAGGTAAGCGTCATCCGACAATTGGAAATAATGTGGTTATTGGCGGTGGCGCAAAGGTTTTGGGCGATATAGTCGTAGGTGATAATTCTTATATTGGCGCCAACGCCGTGGTGATTAAGGATGTGCCGCCGAATTCTACGGTTGTAGGCGTGCCAGGTAGAATTACAAAACAGGATGGCAAGAAAATTGATGTCAGTCTTGACCACGTTCACATAATTGATCCGATAATGCAGAATATTGAAGAGCTAGAAAAAAGAATTGAGAAATTAGAAAACTCGGGTCAGTCGTAAGTCGTAAATTGTAAGTTTACGACTGACAACTTACAACTTACAACCTTAAATGTCTATTTACATCTACAACTCCCTTACCCGTAAAAAAGAAGAATTTTTACCTTTAATGCCCCCAAAGGTTAAAATCTATACTTGTGGGATTACGGTTTATGATGAAAGCCATATTGGCCATGCCAGGAGCCTTTACATTTTTGATGTAATCAGAAAATATTTAAAGTTTCGCGGATATAGTGTTAATTTCGTGCGTAATATTACGGATATAGATGATAAGATCATCAATCGCGCGAATGAGCTTAAAATTGACTGGAAAGAGTTAACTGAAAAATATATACGCGGTTATTATGAGGATTTGCGCGCCTTAGATATTGAAAAGGCGGATTTTGAGCCGCGCGCGACGGAAAATATTTCAGATATGGTTAGGTGTATAGAGGCCCTGATCGTTAGAGGATTTGCTTATGAGGCAGGAGGAGATGTTTATTTTGATGTGAGAAAGTTTTCTGCTTACGGTAAATTGTCCGGGCAAAATATATGCCAAATGGAAACGGGTGTGAGAATTGAGCCATCGGAGGCCAAGAGGAATCCTTTAGATTTCGCGCTTTGGAAAAAATCAGAGCTTAATGAGCCGTGCTGGGATAGTCCTTGGGGAAAAGGCAGACCCGGATGGCATATAGAATGTTCCGTTATGTCTTTAAAATTTTTAAAAACTGAAACCATTGATATACATGCCGGCGGAAGGGATTTGATTTTTCCTCACCATGAAAATGAGATTGCGCAGGCAGAGGCTTTAACGGAAAAACCTTTCGCGAAATATTGGATACATCACGGCTTGGTTACTATTAACGGGCAGAAGATGGCAAAGTCATTGGGAAATTTTATAACTATTAAGGATTTTATGGGAAGATATCAAAGCGCGGATTTGTTAAAATTTTTCTTTTTATCCGCGCATTATTCTCATCCGATAGATTATAGCGAAGAGAAGATAAGGGAAACAAAGCAGGCCTTGGGAAGAATTTTAATTTTGGCGGATAAGATAGGAAGAAAGAAGCCCTTAAATAGCAATCAGGGACAAGAATTTAGAGAGATAAAAGAGGCTCGAAATAAGTTTATTGAGGCGATGGATGACGATTTTAATACGCCGCAAGGATTAGCCGCGATATTTGAGTTAGTGAATATAACGAATAAAAATATAGATGATCTAGATTTTATTTACAACGCGAATGTTTTGATAAAAGAATTATTAGGTATTCTCGGCATTTCGCTAAAGATAGAGAATAAAACTGTGGAAGTCAACGATGAGTTTGTTAACGAGAAGATTCTAGAAAGAAATAAAGCGCGTAATGATAAAGATTTCATATTGGCCGATAAGATAAGAAAGGAATTGGAAGAAAAAGGCATCATGTTAGAAGATACAAAAGAAGGTTCTGCATGGCGAAGAAAAATGTGACACAGTTTGATTTTTAAGGGGTGGGGGCAAAATTTAGAAAGGAATAGCGCTTTGAAAGGCAAATTCATTACATTTGAAGGTTCTGAAGGCTGTGGTAAGAGCACGCAATCTAGGAAACTTTGTCAATATTTAAAGAATAATGGTTATAGCGTTGTGTATCTTCGCGAGCCGGGTACAACAGTAATAAGCGAAAAGATAAGAGAAATCCTTCTAGACCCAAAAAATTTAATCGCGCCTAGCTGTGAGATGCTTCTTTATATGGCCAGCCGTAGCCAGGTGGTGAATGAGGTTATTAAGCCCGCGCTTTCCAAAGGAAAGATTGTTATTTGTGACAGGTTTTTTGATTCTACTGTTGCTTATCAGGGTTTTGGGCTGGGTATGGACGTAGATTTTATTAAGATCTTAGGAAAGTTTGTTTGTGATGGAATAAAGCCAGATTTGACGTTACTGTTAGATCTCTCTGTTAAAAAAGGGTTAGGGTATCGTAAGGATTCGCAGGATCGCATTGAAAAAAGGCCTTACGCGTATCACGTTCGCGTAAGGAAGGGTTATCTTAATTTGGCTACCTTAGAGCCTGAAAGAATAAAGATTGTAAAGGTAGCTGAGGATAAGGCTGTAACACAGGAAAAAATAAGAAAAATAGTAATAGATTTTATTAAACCCGGAAAGTGTATTTCAGTTGTCAGTCGTCAGCTGATAGCTGATAGCTGATAGCTATCATAGCTTTACGTTTTTTAATATGTCATTCCAGGATATAAGAGGCCAGGATAAATCTTTAAATTTGCTTAAAGGGTATCTTCAACAGGGTACTTTGCAAGGTAGCTGGCTTTTTACCGGGTCTGAAGGCGTAGGTAAGAAATTAGCGGCAAAAGAAGCAGCTAAGGCAATAAATTGCGTGGAAAATAACTTTGATGCCTGTGATAGGTGCGTATCTTGTAAGAAGATAAATAATAACAGTCATCCCGATGTGCATATCCTTGAATACCAAAATTCAGAAATAAAAATAGATTATATCCGGCAGCTCAAAAAAGATATTAGCTTTAAACCTTATGAAGGTAAAAAGAAAGTTTTTATTATTGATAACGCGCATAGGCTTAATGGCGAGTCTTCTAACGCTTTTTTAAAGATACTAGAGGAGCCGCTTAAGGATAATCTGATCATATTGGTTAGTGATAAGCCAGCATTGCTTTTTAAAACTATAATTTCGCGTTGTAAAATATTGAAATTTTCTGTTTTTAAGAGAGAGGAATTAAAAGAATTTTTTAAAAAAAGTTATCAGCTTGATGACAATGCCGCGCATTTTTTGGCTTATTTTTCAGAAGGAAAACTTGGGCTCGCTTTGAAATTAAAAGATACTGATATTTTAAAAAAAAAGAACGCGATTATTGATAAGGCCTGTTATCCTTCTCCGACAGATTTAGAAAACTTTGCGATAGAAGACAAAGAAGAGGCGCATGGATACCTGAATGTGCTAGCCAGTTGGTTTAGGGATATATATATGATCAAAGCAGGAATGCCGCAGGGAGAGCTTATTAATTTTGACCGTAAGAGCGATTTGTTGAGATCAATGAATCTTTTTTCTTTTTCGGAACTTAATGAGATTTTAAATGTTATATCAAATTCATCATTGTACCTGGATCAAAATATAAATTTAAAGTTATTATTTTATAATGTAACTGTTCAGATGAAAGGCTGTGGATAAAATATGGAAAATCTAATTTTTGTAAGGTTAAGAGATTTTGGGCAGACATTTTCTTTTAGCGGCGTTGACCTAGTTCTAAAAGAAGGTGATTTAGTTATTGTTGAATATGACCGCGGTTTAGATTACGGGCGGATTGTTCCTGACGCTCAAAAATCTATAGACAAGGGTGCTCCTTATAAGGATAAGGAATTACCGAAGAAAATTATGCGATTGGCAAATGATGATGATTTAAAGCGGGTAGAAGAAAATAAAATAAAGGCAAAAGATGTATTTCTTGTTTGTGTCAAAAGAATAAAGGAGCATAAGTTAGAGATGAAACTTGTGCGCGCGGAGTATTCGTTTGACCGCAGTAAAATTGTATTTTATTTTACTGCCGAAGGGCGGGTTGATTTTAGGGACTTAGTAAAAGACCTGGCTAAGATTTTTAAGGCCAGGATTGAATTAAGGCAGATAGGCGTGCGGGATGAGGCCAAGTTTTGCGGTGGATTTGGCCCTTGCGGCAGGGAACTGTGTTGCGCGAAGTTTTTAAAAGATTTTGAGCCAGTTACTATCAAGATGGCAAAAGAAGAGGGTTTATCTTTAAATCCAGCTAAGATGTCAGGGCTCTGCGGTAGATTAATGTGTTGTCTTTCTTTTGAGTATGAGTCTTATAAAACTTTGTCTAAGGGGCTTCCGCGGCCGGGTGAGCGCGTTCACGCGCAGCAGGGCAATGGAAAAGTTATAAGCATAAACGTATTTAAGCGTATCGCTACCATAGAATTAGAAAATGGAACATATGTAGAAGTGAGTTACAAGTAATAGTAGGGGCGGTTCGTGAACCGTCCAAACGCACAGAAAAGATAGCGTATAAGGAATTTGTAGGGGCGGTTCGTGAACCGCCCAAATAATAAATTATTATTTAATCTGACACCATTTTTTACGCTCTACGTTGTTTATCGATTATGGTTAAAAAATTTTATATCACTACCCCATTATATTACGTCAACGCCTCTCCTCATATAGGACACTCCTATACTACTATTGCCGCTGATTGCCTTGCTCGTTATATGCGCCAAGCCATAGGGAAAGATAATGTCTGGCTTTTGACTGGTACAGATGAGCATGGCCAAAAAATAGAGAGGGCCGCGCAGGCAGAGGGTTTAAATCCGAAAGAATTTGTAGACGCGACAGCTGTTCAGTTTAAGGAACTCTGGAAGGCGTTAAATATTTTTTATAATGATTTTATCCGTACTACCGAAGAAAGGCATGTAAAAACTGTTCAAAGAGTCTTGGAGATATTGTTTGAAAAAGGGCAAATTTATCCGGCAAAATATGAGGGTTGGTACTGTACGCCTTGTGAAACATTTTGGATGCAAACTCAACTAAAGGATTTAACCTGCCCTGATTGCTCAAGGTCGCTTGAAAAGATTAGTGAAACAAATTATTTTTTTAGATTGTCAGAACATCAGGATTGGTTAATGAAATATATCAGCGCTCATCCTGACTTCATAAAGCCATCCAGCCGTTACGAGGAGATGGCGCGATTTTTAGAGTTAAATAAATTAGAGGACCTTTGTATTTCCCGTCCTAAGGAGCGTATGGGCTGGGGGATACCGCTGCCTTTTAGTCCGGACCATGTAACATACGTCTGGTTTGATGCCTTGATAAATTATATTAGCGCTGTAGGAAGTTTTGATGATAAAGGAAAATATGAATCACAGTGGTGGCCTGCTGATTTGCATCTTATCGGCAAGGATATATTAAGACAGCATGCGGTTTACTGGCCGATTATGCTTTATGCCTTAGGATTAGAGCTGCCTAAAACTATATTTGCTCACGGTTGGTGGATGATTGGGCAAGACAAGATGTCTAAGTCGCGCGGGAATGTGGTTAACCCCATAGATATGGTTAATAAGTTTGGTGTTGAGACTTATAGATATTTTTTATTGCGTGATGTTCCTTTTGGTTTAGACGGCAGTTTTTCGGAAGAATCCATTATTAAAAGATTTAATGGTGATTTGGCAAATGATTTGGGAAACTTAGTTTATCGAACGCTTACTATGATTGAGAAGTATTTTGATGGTAATATCCCTGAAAGAGGTGTCTTCGTTAAAGGTAAACAAGCAGAATTGATTGAAGAAAAGATTAATTTAATAAACAAAAATGGGATAGGCCTTAGCCCGTCGGTTATTACTGATTGCAATTTTAGCGCGGCCTTAAAGGAAGTATGGGAAATTATAAATATGGCAAATAAATATATTGAAGATACAAAGCCATGGAATTTGATTAAAGAGAATAAAACCGATGAGTTAAAAGGTTTTATTTTGGTTTTGGTAGACGCGATTAGAGAAGTGGCTATTCAGATTCATTCATTTATGCCGCAGACATCCGAGTCTATCATTGAGCAGTTAGGCAAAGATAAAATCAAAAAAGGTAAACCATTATTTCCCCGTATAGTTTAGCGTATAGCGTATAGCGGATAGCGTATAGCGGATAGCGTATAGGAAAGACAAAAAACTCTACGCTCTACGCTCTACGCTCTACGCTCTACGCTAATTTAATATGTTAATAGACACCCATTGTCATCTTGATTTTCCCGAATTTGATAAAGATCGGGATGAAGTTATCGCTCGCGCGAGGAGTGAGGGTATAGAATATATTATAAATATTGGTTCAAGCATAGATGGTTCAAAGAGATCGCTAGAGTTATCTAAACAATATGATTTTATTTTTTCCGCGGTTGGAATTCATCCTCATGAGGCAGATAATTTTGATAAAGGCGCTGAACTAGAGCTTTCTAGCTTAAGCAGACAGGATAAGGTTGTAGCAATTGGCGAGACAGGTTTGGATTATTTCAGAAATTACTCTAGACAAGAAAATCAAAAAATTCTATTTCTTTCTCTGATTAAATTGGCAAAAGAATTAAATCTTCCTCTCGTAATACATAGCCGTCAGGCGCAAGCAGACACCCTAAAAATTTTAAAAGAGGCAATGCCGGTAAAGGCGCTGGTGCACTGTTTTTCCGGAGATAAGGGTTTTCTGGATGAATGTTTAACACTTGGTTTCTTTATTTCGTTTACTTGCAATATTACGTATAAAAAAGCGGAAAATTTAAGAAATCTGATCAGAGACGTTCCTTTAGACAGGCTTTTGCTGGAGACCGATGCTCCTTTTTTGTCTCCCGAAGGATTACGCGGCAAGAGAAATGAGCCTGCCAACGTTAAACATGTGGCGAGAGAAATTTCCCGGATTAAAGAAATCAGTATAGATGAAGTATCCGAAGTTACTTCAGATAATGCCAAATCTTTTTTCAACTTAGTTAATACCGAAAAATCCTCTGTAGGGGTCGGATTTATCCGACCCGAAAAATAGATATCGACGGGCTTGATAAATCAAGCCCCTACAAATTAGATAAAAAACAGGGTTTTTCAGTGTTAACTAACTTAAAGTGACCAATATTTCCAAAATGACCAATATTTCCAAAGTTTCAATCGTAAGGTGTAATTCTTATGAGCGGGGTTTAGTTTATGAGGCAACTAAAAAGGTCATAGGCTTAATTGGCGGGATAACTAATTTTATAAAACCGCGAAGCCGCGTATTGCTAAAGCCCAATCTGTTGATGGCAAAGGAACCAGAGTTCGGTATTGATACCCATCCTGAAGTGGCGCGTTCCGTGATCAAGATTTTAAAAGAGATTGGTTGTAGTGTATTTCTCGGTGATGGTCCGAGTGTCTGGGGAAATCAGGTTGAAAATGTAGATCAGGTTTACGAGCTCTCTGGTATGAGAAAAGTCTGCGAAGAAGAGGGGTGCAGTTTAGTTAAATTTGAAAAAAGGCGCTGGAGGAAAAATTTTCCGTTAACTACATGGTTAGATGATTGCGATTATGTTATAAATCTGCCTAAATTTAAAACACATGATTTCACGCTTTTGACCGGAGCAATAAAAAATCTTTTTGGGCTCGTTCCCGGGACTTATAAAACAGAGTTACATAAGAATTATTTTGATATAGAGAATTTTTCGAAGATTCTGGTTGATATTTACGAAGAAGCGCGTCCTTCTCTTA
The DNA here is from genome assembly GCA_919901915.1 of Omnitrophica bacterium GWA2_41_15. Taxonomy (GTDB): domain Bacteria; phylum Omnitrophota; class Gorgyraeia; order Gygaellales; family Profunditerraquicolaceae; genus CAKKQB01. The sequence continues at coordinate 32,929 of CAKKQB010000003.1, read as the reverse complement.
CAATTATTGATGGAATTGTTGCTATGGAGGGAGATGGCCCGGCGACCAGTGGAAAATTACGCAATTTGAATCTGCTGTTTGCAGGTGTTGATTGCGTGGCTTTGGATAGTATTTTGGCTTTAATTATGGGCCTTAATCCTGTTGATATATTGACTAATAAGGAAGCGGCTAGAAGGGGTTTAGGCCAGGCAAACCTGGATTTTATTGAAATTCTTGGGTTGAAGAATGAAGAAATAATTGGCGAACCTTTTATACTTCCTGCAACATCTTTAATAAAAAGGATTCCTTTGCCGGTTGCAAAATTAGCCAAAAGATTGATAAAATATTATCCTTACGTTGAACGCGATAATTGTATTTGTTGCGCCGCCTGCGTTGATGCCTGCCCTGGCAAGGCTATAAGCATGAAAAAGGACGGAATAATTTTTGATTATTCTAAATGTATAGCCTGTTTTTGCTGCCAGGAGGCATGCCCCGCATCGGCAATTAAAATAAAGAGAAGCTTATTAGCAAAGATGCTCGGCCTCTGATAATCACGGATAACCACGGATATAATATACGGATTTACACGGATAAAACCTCTGAGAATGGTTCTTTCGTGTTTAAGGTAATAAATGTAGGTTTAGTAGGGGCGAGCTTGCTCGCCCAAAAAGAAATAAATGGCCGTTAACAGAAAATGTTAATAAATAAAATAGGCGAGTTTGGGTTGATTGAGAGGTTTAGAAGGTTGATAAAAACTGACTCATCCGTTATTGTCGGCTCAGGAGATGATTGCGCGGTACTAGAGTTTGATAAGAATAATTATCTGCTTTTTACTTGTGATATGCTGGTAGAAGGAGTGGATTTTACTGATAAGGATGATGCGTATTTAGTGGGTAGGAAATCATTGGTAGTTTCAATTAGCGATATAGCCTCTTGTTGCGGCCTTCCGCGTTATTGCCTGATATCAGTGGCTCTGCCGAAAGGCACTGCTCTTGAATACGCGGATAGGCTTTTTAAGGGCATGTTGAGCATCGCGAAAAAGTTTAAAGTCAATATTACCGGAGGAGACGTAAGTCAGGCGCCGCAAATTACTATTGACGTAAGTATGCTGGGGATTGTAGAAAAAAAGAATTTGGTTTTAAGAAGCGGGGCGAAGATAGGCGATATAATTTGCGTAACCGGAGAATTGGGAGGTTCTATTTTAGGTAAACATCTAAGATTTATCCCCCGTTTAAAAGAGGCAAGATTTTTGGTGAAAAATTTTAAGATTAATTCTATGATTGATATTTCTGATGGCCTTGTCCAGGATTTAGGCCATATTTTAGCTAAAAGTAACGCGGGAGCAGCGCTTTATGAGAACTTGATTCCTATAAGTAAATACAGCCGTAATTTAGACGATGCGCTTTATGGAGGCGAAGATTTCGAACTTCTTTTTACTTTGCCGCGAAGAGAGGCGCAAAAATTATTTAAAAAACCCTGCAATTTTAAGCCAATTGGAGAAATCGTTTCCAAAAAACAAGGTTTAAGGTTGATAGATAGAAAAAATAAAGAGAAAACTCTTAAAATAAAAGGATTTACGCATTTTTAGATGAAAATAGTTTCCTCATCCCGTAAAGATACAATAAGAATAGGCATGGCAATAGCCAGAAATTTAAAGGCCGGTGATATAGTCTGTTTATTTGGCGAATTTGGTTCGGGTAAAACAGTCTTAACCAAAGGTATTGCCCGGGGACTGGGAATTAAAACCAGCGGGGTTATCAGCCCTTCTTTTGTTTTGCTTCGTCAGCATAGAGAGGGGCGCTTGCCGCTTTATCATTTTGATCTTTACCGGTTAAAGACAACGGCGGATATTGCTGCTTTAGGGTATGAAGATTATTTTTATGGTAATGGGATAACGGTAACTGAATGGGCAGACAGGTTAGAGCGCCTGATGCCTAAAGAGTTCCTCAAAATAGAATTGTTTTTTAAGACGGAAACAGAAAGATTGCTTAAGATTTCTGGCGTTGGCAAACGTTATAAGGTACTTTTGGATGGAATTCGTGAATTCCGTTTTTCTTGAAGGGACTGGGTCAAATGACTGTGTCATTCCTGGTAGGGGACAGACATGCCTGTCACGTCCGATAGGCGGGGTAAAATTCTGAGGGGAGGGGCGGGGTGAAGATATTATTTATTGATGCAAGCACAAAATCTTTATGTCTTGGGATATACAATAACGCGAAGGTATACGAGTATAACTTAGAAACAGGCAGAAAGCTTTCGTCTTTAATTAGTGTAACGATTAAGAGGGTAGTAGAAGCAGCGGGATTACAGATTAGTGATATTGATTATTTTGCCTGCGGGTTAGGCCCGGGTTCTTTTACCGGGATGCGAGTGGTTATTGCTACTATAAAGGCCTTGAGTTACGCGTTAAAAAAGCCGATTATAGGCATATCTACTTTAGATATATTGGCTTCAGGCGTAAAAGACGCTAACGCGTTAATAGTTCCTATTATTGACGCGAAAAGAAATCTCATTCATTGCTCTGTTTATAAAAGGAAAAATCATAGGCTCTTAAGATTAAGCCCATACGCGCTTTTAAGTGAAGAGGATTTTTTTAGAAAGGTAAAGTCAAATTCAGTTTTACTTGGAGATGCGGTTGCCTTATACAAAGATAAAATATTACAAAACATAAAAGGAGTAAAAGTTTTAGATAATGATTATTGGTATCCTAAGGCTCATAATATGATAGAGCTGGTTTTAGACAGGATTAAGCGGAAAAAGTTTATGGACGCTTTTAGTGTTAAGCCGATTTATCTTTATCCGAAGGAATGCCAGATCTGTCGTGCGTGAAGCGTGAATAATTCAGCTTTCAGTTTTTAGCTATCAGCTTTCAGCCGTCAGCTTTTAGCTTAAAATCTTTTGCTGATAGCTGATAGCTGAAGGCTGAAAGCTGATATAGTTGGACGCTTCACGCTTTACACTTTACGTTTTAACGAGCCACGAGATACGTATGAATAAAAATTATATTGGATACAGGCCTACGTGGGCGGAAATTAATCTAAGTAATTTAGCCCATAATTTTCAACAGATAAAAAAGTTGGTGTCGCCTGGTGTTAAGGTGATGGCTTGCGTCAAAGCAGATGCTTATGGGCATGGATTGATTAAGGTGGCTAGAAAATTAGCCTTTTGTAAAGTTGATTTTTTTGGCGTTGCTTCTGTTGATGAGGGCATAAGTTTAAGGCAAGCAGGCCTAAAACAGCCTATTCTAATAATGGGGCTGTTGCTTAAAAAATATATTCATCCGGTATTTGAATATCATCTTACGCCTGCTGTTTGCGATGAAGATTTGGCGTTTGCCTTAAATAGAAAAGCGCGTCTTTTGGGCGTTCCTATAAACGCGCATATTAAAGTTGACACAGGCATGGGAAGAATCGGTGTTTTATATAAAGATTCAGAGGAATTTATAAAAAGGATTCATAAACTAAAATTTATAAACATAGAAGGTGTTTTTACGCATTTTCCTTTCGCGGGACAGGATAGGGGTTTTACATTGCGTCAGATAAATTTATTTGACAGTTTAATCCGGAGATTAAAAAGTCAGGGGATAAATATTCCTTTGCGCCACACTGCTAACAGCATGGGGATTATTGGTTATAAAAATAGCCATTTTAATATGATCAGGCCGGGGCTTGCGCTTTACGGGCTTTATCCCGCGAAATACGATGTAGGGACAGCACAATGTGCTGTCCCTACATTTATGACAAAGATAAATCTTAAACCCGTCTTAAGTTTAAAAACCAGGATTATATTTGTTAAAAAGGTTCCCGTTGGCTTTGGGGTAAGTTATGGGCATACCTATGTTACCAAGAAAAAAACTATTATTGTAACTTTGCCTATTGGATATGGCGATGGGTATCCGAGAAATCTATCTAATCAGGCTCCTGTGTTAATCAAGGGCAGGCATTTTAAAGTATGTGGTAATATTTGCATGGACCAGATAATGGTTGATGTAGGAAATTTGCCGGTTAAGGCCGGCGATGAGGTCGTGCTTATCGGTTCTCAGGGAAAAAGTAGAATCAGCGTAGAAGAGTTGGCCGGCCTCGCGGGAACTATCTCTTATGAAATTGTTTGTGGTTTAGGAAGCCGTGTCCCGCGTTTGTATCAATAATAAGATTCGATTTTTGCTAAAATTTCGAAAAGTGACTGTCACGCTCTTTGTGACTGTCACTTTTCATTTAAGAGAGGTCTCTGATTAGGTATATGCTGAGCCCGAGGACAATTATGTGGCTTAAAGAGACTGCTAAGAGAGGGGCGAATATACCTGCTTTTCCCATGGCTATGCTTATGGAATTAAATATATAATATAAAAAACCTACCATTACTGACAATCCTATCGAAGAAAGCCCTGTAGTGCGCTTTTTGACTATCAATGAAAAAGGTATTCCCAGAATAATGATGATTAAGCTTGTGAAAGGTGATGTAAATCTTTGGTAAAGGTCTACCTTAAGGTTTCTTATTGCCGTGGTAGCGCCGCTTTTGGATAGTTTCCATATATATTCATCTAATTGGCTTATATTCATATAATCTGAACGCTGTCTTTGAGCAAGGAAGTCGTGAGGCGTTTCAGGGATAGTCATTATCTCTTCTTGAAAATAAAGCGGTTCTTTTATGATTAGGCTATTTTTATCAAAATTATAAGTTATAGACTGATAAAATTTCCAAAGTTTATCACTATAAACCCCCTTAGAAGCCACTATTTTTTTGATTACATTCTGATTTTCATCATGCTCTAAAATGGTAATGCCTTCCATGGTATTTGTGGCAAGGAAGAATTTATTTACATAGTAAAGCCTGTTTCTTAATCCGTACATGGATAAATTATCGATGATTTCCTGATTTTGTTTTCCTTTTTTTTCGCCTTTCTCCATTTGAGTTTTGATTTTTTGAGTCAACGCGAAAGATTGCGGAACGAATTTATCATTTACCCAAAATACGCAGATACTAAGTAACACCCCAAATATTATTACCGGTTTTGTAATACGGAATATACTTAGCCCTGATGAGCGCATCGCGATAATTTCGTTATTGTGGTTTAGGGACGCGAATGTATAAAGCGTGCTTAAGAGCCCCGCGATAGGTGAGACTTGGACAAAAATTATAGGCAAGTAAGACAAGTAATACCTTATCAGGATATATAGGCTGGCTTGTTGCTTTAGTATTTCATCAAGGTGGCTGAACACGTCAACAATAACGTATAAAAAAAGGAATAGGAAAATACAGCCAAAAAAAATGCTTAAGCAGGATTTTAATATATAACGGTCTAGTATGCGCATAGCTTATAAAGTAAGATTGCTCCGCTTGTGCCTAAAATGATATTAGGTATCCACATGGCAATTTCGGGATTAAGATATCCTTGCAGGCTTAAGGCCTCTGAGCCAATAAGTAAAAGGTAATATACTCCGACAATAAGAAATGCTATGCCAAAGTTAATTGATTTTTCGCGTCGTTTAGTGATTATTGCCATGGGTATACCTAATAATATAAATACAAAACAAGAAAAAGCCAAAGCGATTTTTTCATGTATTTCGGTTATTAAAGGCACGGGATTAATCCCCTTTTTCTTCAAAATGGAAATATTAGCATTAAGCTCCTGTATGGTCATATCTTTTGGTTTCTTTTCTATTTCTTTTCTGTTTCGTTCCTGGCTTAAATTGAGAGTTAGAAAATAATTTTTAAAATTGACTTTATAAAAATTGGCGGGGTTATTAGGGTCTGATTCATCAGAAGTTCCGTCAATGAGTTTTAGTTTTACTGTTTTTTCCGGGAGGCAGACAAATTCGCCTCTTTTGGCAATAATAGTGCGGGTGGGCTTGCCTTCTCCTTGAGGTTCGTAGATACGTATGTTGGTGAGTTTGTTTTGCTCTATTTGGTATATAAACAAGGTATATTTTTCAAAAGAATTAATAAATATCCCCGGCTCAAGGACGGCGGCAGGGTTTTTTATCCCTATATCAATCAGGGTTTTTCTTGAAGCATAATGCGCGTATGGTATAACCCTGTCATTAAACACGACCAGGATTAAGCTTAATATTAAGCTTACGATGAGAAGCGGAAGCGTTAGGTTGATAAGGTTTATTCCGCTTGCCCTGATTGCTATGATTTCATTGTCATTAGAGAGCCTGCCTAAAGATAAAAGTACTCCGCCAAGAACGGCGATAGGTAATGTGTATTTAATTAGGGCGGGCATCATAAAAAGGAATAATTTAAAAACACTTACGATATCCACGCCTTTATTAATTATAAGGTCCGTTATTTTAATAAGGTTCCCCAAAATCATTACAAAAGTAAGCACACTAAAGGCTATGAATAAAGGCCCGATAAATTCTTTTAGGAAATATGTTCGCAGTATTCTCATTCGTGTGTAACCGTTTTTGTAGGGGCGCGATTTATCGCGCTCGTCGTTATCTCTTTGCGGGTCGGATAAATCCGACCCCTACATTCGTGTTCGGATAAATCCGCCCTCTAGAGAGGGTTTTTCAGCGGTAATTAATTAGCCAAAGTCAAAACAAGTACAATGTTTGCCCCGGCCTCTTTTAACGCGGCCGCGGCCTCAGAAGAAGTTGCCCCCGTGGTCAAAACATCGTCAATAACAAGAAAGTTTTTGTCTTTTACGGTTTGAGGGTTTGTAACCAAAAAACTGTCTTTGACGTTTTCTAAGCGTTCAGCTATCTCTAAATCCGTTTGTGTTTTGGTGTAGCGGTGGCGTTTAAGCGCGCCAATAAGCGTATCTTTCCCGAATTCTTTCGCGATAAGTTCAGCCAAAATTTGCGCCTGGTTAAATTCTCTTTCACGAAGTTTAGTTTTATGCAATGGGATAGGGATTATAAAGTCTATATAGTCTATAGGTAAATCGTACTCTTTGATAAACTCAACCATCATCGCGCTTAAATATGGGCCGAGGTAGTTTTTTCCCCTATATTTAAATTCATGAATTAGCTTTTTAATCGCGCCCTCATAAGCAAATGGACTAAAGGCACGGTCAAAATGTAATTTAGTCTCGAGGCAATGCGGGCAAATATTCTTAGTAAGATTTGTTTTTTTTAAATGCCTTCCGCAGGATGAACAAAATGGAGGAATATTTTTTTTGATTTTTACTAAGCATCTTGCGCAAATAGGTTCATTCTGTGCCGGTACTTTGAGTTTTTCTTTGCAGGCAAGGCATTTCTTTGGATACACAGTATTAATTAACCCATTTATGGCTTTGGCTATGTGGAAAGCCAAACCATTGCCTTGTTGTCTTATAAATTGGCGCAACATAATTTATTATAATAGTTAATACTGAACAGGAAAAACTATAATAACAATGAAAACAGTTTTTGTCAATGAGCAGAGTTAAAATTGTTGGAAATTGTCACCCCGGCGAAAGCCGGGGTCCAGTGGGATGGTTTGATTGGCGTATGCGTAAACGGGGTTAGATCCCATTGTTGTAAAAGATATCCGTAGGGGCGGTTCGCGAACCGCCCACAGTTAAAATGAAATTGCGAAGAATGATGAAATGTGTTAATATGTGAGCATGTTTTAATGCAAAAAAAAGAGGGGGGGGATTTGCGATGAATATAGAGAAATTAGAAGTAAAAGAATTAAACCCAAACCGTGCAATAGAAATGAGCACCGAGACGGTAAAGAAGGGTGCAGATTTGTTAGAAAAAAGTGCGCGCATACTTTTAGTATGCAAGCGCTTTTTTCTGACGAAGTTGCGCCCTTATCTGCCGTCGAATGCCGTTTCTATTGCACAGTTTGGGTTAAAGGCAAAACTATTCAATCTTTTAAACAGGGAAGCCTTGAAGAGGGGTGAATTTGTTTTGTCTTCCGGCAAGGTAAGTAAATATTACCTTGACGGCAGAATAATTACCCTGACGCCTGAAGGGGCGTATCTTACGGCTAGTATTATTTTAGAATTAATAAAAGATGAAGGCGTAGACGCGGTTGGTGGACCGACATTGGGAGCTGACCCAATTGTGGGTGCTTTGGCGGCGCTAAGTCACATAAAAGGGGCTCCTATTAAAACTTTTATTGTGCGCAAAGAGGCAAAATCCCACGGAATGCAACGCCAGATTGAAGGCCCGGCATTAAAAGAGAATGCCCGGGTGATTTTGGTTGATGATGTAGCTACTACGGGTAAAGCGCTTATTGAGGCAAAACAGGCGCTTGATAAAATCGGCGCGAAAGTCGAAAAGGCCGTTGTAATTGTGGACCGGCTTGAGGGCGCAGAAGAAAATTTAGCCAAGACCGGACTGAAACTAGAATCTATTTTTACCATAAATGATTTTGGTCTTTAACCCGGGTTTAATGCAGTGGAAATCAGAAAGATATTTGTAGTAGGCGGTGGTCCTGCCGGAATGATGGCGGCAATCAGGGCGAGTCAATTTCAAAAAGACGTAACCCTCATAGAAAAAAATCCTGCCTTAGGTAGAAAACTTCTTTTAAGCGGCAAGGGCCGCTGTAATCTCACCAATTTTTGCGATTTGGATTCCTTTCTTGAAAAATTTTCTAAAAATGGGGAGTTTTTAAGGGATGCGTTTAAGAAATTCTTTAATCAGGACCTCATAGATTTTTTTGAAAAAAGAGGTTTAGAACTTAAAATAGAAAGGCAGCAGCGCGTGTTTCCCGTAACCGATAAATCAAATAGCGTTCTTAGTATTTTAGAGAATGAATTACAAAAGAATAAAGTAAAAATAATTTATAATGCCTGCCTAAAAGAGATTGTCGCGCGGGAAAATATAGTTAAAGGTTTAATGCTTACTGATGACATCCTTATCCCCGCGGATAAGATCATTTTGGCTACGGGCGGAGTATCTTACGCTTTTACGGGTTCTACCGGAGAAGGAATAGAGATAGTAAAAAAGTTAGGCCATCGTGTTGTGCCCTTAGGGCCCGGACTTGTATCCCTTGAGACGAAGCAGGCTTATTCTAAAACTTTACAGGGCATTACTTTAAAGAATATTCGTCTTAAATTTAGCGCGGGAAATCAGCAGATTATTTCCGAGATAGGAGAATTGTTGTTTACGGGCTTCGGAATTTCCGGCCCTTTGGTTTTAACCTTAAGCGGGAGAGTTGCAGATTGGCTAAGTAAGGGAAAGGGCGTTTCTGTTGAGATAGATTTAAAGCCTGGCTTATCTAAAGAACAGCTTGACGCAAGGCTTTTAAGAGAATTCGCGGATACTCCGAATAAATCATTTAAAAATACGCTTAAAGATTTACTTCCTGAAAGGCTGGTTGACTGTTTTTCAGGGATATTGGATATCGATCCGGTGAGAAAGGTGAATCAGATTACAAAGCAAGAACGCGAAAGAATAGTTTCTTTATTGAAGGCCCTAAAATTAGATATCATTAAATCTGGGCCGGTTGACGGGGCCTTTATTACCCGCGGCGGTATATCTTTGAAGGATATAAACCCGCGCACTATGGAATCCCGGATTGTCAGCGGCCTTTATTTTGCCGGTGAAATGATTGATGTGGACGCAGATACAGGCGGGTTTAATTTGCAGGCAGCGTTTTCCACGGGTTATTTAGCAGGGGAGAGCGCGGGAAACACGGATAAACACGGATAAACACGGATAAACACGGATAAACACGGATAAACACGGATAAGGCTGTGTTCAAAAAAAATGATTAAAAATATTTATCTAGCTTCTGATTCTAAGGCGAGGAAAAGGCTTCTTGAGATTTTTGGGTTAAAGTTTAGGGTTGTTTCCGGCAAGATCAAAGAAAGAAAGACAGCGAAGAAAATGTCTTTCGCGCAATTAGTGAAAAGGAATGCCCTGGACAAAGCAAAGGAATCTGCTAAAAGGATAAAGAGTGGTATTATTATTGCCGCGGATACTATTTGCGTGCAGGACAATAAAATTTTCGGTAAACCTAAGGATCTCAAAGACGCCAAGAGAATGCTTAAAAGATTATCAAGAAATCCGCAGTGGCTTTATACGGGTATCGCGATAATAGAGAAAGGTCAGGGTCAAGGTCAAGTTTTAATGGATTACGAGAAAACCAAAGTTTATATGGATGAGCTAACGGATGATGAGATAGATAGTTATTTTGCCAAGGTGTCTCCTTTAGATAAGGCGGGCAGTTTTGATATACAAGGAAGGGGCGCTTTTTTTGTTAGAAGGATTGAAGGATGTTTTTATAATGTAGTGGGACTGCCGATGAGAAAGTTGTATCTTATGCTTAAGAAGCTCGATGTCAATCTTTTTATTTTTGCTCTCTCTGTTCTCTGTTCTCTGTTCTCTGTTTTCTATCTAACTGGGTGCTCTACTGAATATAATATCGCGACTAAACAGGAAGAGGCTTATTATTATACCACTGACAGCGAAGTGCGAATGGGCAAGTCTATCGCGAAGGCAGTAGAAAAGGAATATAAACTCGTCCAGGACCCTTTAATACAGAAGCGCGTAGAAGATATAGGCAAGAAACTTGTGAGCGTTTGCGATAGAAAAGAAATAAATTACACCTTTAGGGTATTAGATGAAAAAGATGTAAATGCCGTATCTTTGCCCGGTGGGTTTGTTTATGTGAATAAAGGCTTGATTGATAAAATTAGCGATGATAATGAGCTTGCCGGAGTTTTAGCTCATGAAATCGGCCACATCGTGGCGCGGCACAGTATTAAGAAACTTCAGGCTATGCAAGAGTATACTATATTTAGAATACTAACCGCCCTGACTTCTTCCGGCGGCCAGGTAGGTAGCGCCGCGGATGCTGCCTTTTCAGAGTTGCTCTTAGGTTATTCGCGGGAAGATGAATTGTTGGCGGATCAATTAGCCGCGCGGTATACAAAATTAGCTGGTTATGACCCGCATGGCGTAATCAGGTTCTTAGAAAAATTGCAGGAAATAAATCGCCGGGCGCCTATTAAGCCCCATTCTTATTTTAGAACTCATCCTTGCGTTCCGGATAGAGTAAGGGTAGTGAAGCAGGAGCTGGGTGAAAAGATGAAGTTTGATGATTATATAAATATTGAACAGAAGTCAAAATGAATAAATTTACGCGGAATCCTTATTGACAGGAGGGGCGAAGTGAAGATTTTTAAATTATGGTTTCCAGTTATAATTTGGGCGGGTTTTATTTTTTACCTTTCAAGCATTCCGGATTTAAAGACAAGTCTCAAACAGGATTTCATTTTAAGGAAAATAGCTCACACCGTTGAATATTTCATTCTTACCTTCTTTTTATATAGGGCATTCAAGGGTTCATTTAATATGGGTATTTTTCGACTTTTTATTTATCCGGCTACCTCATCGTTTTTCTATGCTATAGCCGATGAATTTCATCAGTCGTTCGTTCCGGGCAGATCAGCCGCTATTCGAGATGTCTTAATTGATGCTATTGGTATTCTTGGTTTTTGTATTGTCTTTAAGATCTTCGCGGTAAATCAGAAGAAATCTAAGGTGGTAAAGATTTCTCGTCGCTTCGCTCCTCGAAATGACAGAGCTTAACACCTCAACCTGTCATTTCGATCAACCCGTCATTCCGACAGACCTGTCATTTCGACCGAAGGGAGAAATCTTGAAGAATATTAAGGAATATCAAAAATAAAGAAATGCTATGAAATTTTATGCCGATCAAACAATAACAAAGGATTATCTTCCGGCACATCTTGATATAAATGATGAATTTAAGTCAGCATTTGATCTGATGGAGCATACCAAGGAATGTCTTTTTATTACAGGTAAGGCTGGTACCGGCAAATCGACTCTTTTAAAATATTTTAAGGCCAATACGGGTAAAAAGATAATCGTGTTAGCCCCGACAGGTGTCGCGGCCATCAATGTAGGCGGCCAGACTATCCATTCCTTCTTTAGGTTACCTCCAAAGATCATTCAAAAGGATGCCATAAAGCGCCTTAGAGACAAGAGCCTGATCGAGAATCTCGACATGGTAATAATAGACGAGGTATCGATGGTTCGGTCAGACCTTATGGATGGGATCGATTATGCGTTACGTCTTAACCGCGATAGGATGAAGACGCCGTTTGGCGGGGCCCAAATGGTATTTTTTGGAGATCTTTTTCAGCTATCCCCTGTAGTTGAAAATGAAGCAAAGGAGTTACTGGAAGAGCGATATTCAAGCCCTTATTTTTTTAGCGCTAAAGTGTTTAATGATTGTAATATCAGGCCCATTGAGTTGTCGATTGTATATAGACAAAAAGATAGTTCGTTCATGGGCCTTTTAAACAGGGTTAGGAGTAAAGAGCATACTAAAGAGGACCTGGATGCATTAAACAAGATGGTCCAAAAAGATATAACGGTTTCTAAAAAAGATTCGACGGTGATCCTGACAACAACTAATAGCCTGGCAAACACAATAAATCAGGACCGCTTATCAAGGCTTCCTGGTAAAGAGGTTACGTATGAGGCCACGGCAACAGGGAAGTTCGAAGAATCGGCATATCCTACCGACGCATCCTTGAAACTTAAAAAAGGCGCGCAGGTAATATTGATAAAAAACGATCCTGGTAAACAATGGGTTAACGGTACGCTTGCAAAAGTCGTCGCTTTATCGAAAGATTCGATAGTCGTGGATATTAACGGATGTATGTTTGACGTTCCTGTTGTTAAGTGGCAGAAGATTGAGTATAGTTACAATGAGCCTGAAGATAAGATAGAAGACACGGTTGTGGGTAGCTTCGCGCAATATCCCATAAAACTGGCCTGGGCTATAACCATTCATAAAAGTCAGGGGCAGACGTTTGACAAGGTAATAATTGACCTTGGGCACGGCGCATTTACTCATGGACAATTATATGTCGCGCTTAGCAGGTGCACTTGTTTTGATGGTATAATACTCAAGCGTCCAGTGGCCCACAGCGACATTATATTTGACCGGCGTATTTATGAGTTTAAGGAACGGTTTGTTAGCTTATTTTAAAATAAACGGTGTTAGGCCGCCCCCCCACAGATGTCATTTATACAAATAACCCCATGATTTACGTTTCGTCGTAGGGGCGGTTCGTGAACCGCCCGTATAACAGAATTTTATTTTGTGAATTTTATTTGCGACATTGTGAATTGCACAATTCTAAAAGGACATTTTTAAATTGGCTTGATAGATATTAAATTTATTGAGACAATTGAAAGATTAATCGGTAGAATATTGCATAAACAAAAACCCTGCCAAAAAAAGAAAGGATAATTAAGTAATGTGTCCCCGGAATTCCCCCGGAATTCCGAAGAGAATTTAATCGTAACCACTTTTGTGATAAAGGAATTTAATCATAACCCTTTTTGTGATATAGGGATAGGGAGTTCTGACACCATTTTTCCTAGGGATAGGGAGTTCTGACACCATTTTTCCCGAGCGACCGATACTTCCACCCCCTTGTCATCCCGAGCGACCGAAGGGAGCCGAGGGATCTAAAACCAATACGCATACAACAAAAAAAAGCGCCCCCAAAATAAATGGGGCGCTTTTTTTTGTCGCCCAACTAAAGAAAATTTTGGGTTATTCGTGTTTAAGGTAATAAATATAGATCCAATTTGATAAGTATCTGGGCGAGCAAGCTCGCCCCTACGGGTCGTTACGTAGTCCCTATGAATCTCCGCGTAGGGGTGGGCTTGCCCACCCTGAGTTAAAGATATTCCTTAACCTTAAACACGAATGACCAAAAATTTTTACGACTTCATAAAAATGGTGCCAAATCGTGTGCTAAAGAAATGATTTATGGTGGGTTTACCGAAGGGGAGAATAAAAACAAATGCGGAAGGAGGGAGTTGAACCCTCAGGGGTTGCCCCACTAGCTCCTGAAGCTAGCGCGTCTGCCATTCCGCCACTTCCGCGAAATTCTTTATATAAATTTCAAGTTTAAGTATAAACTACCTTTTTAATTCTGTCAATTTAATTAATCGAGAAAATGGCTTGACATTGCGGGAAGTTTTGATACAATTTCATATATCCGAATATTGAGAAATAAGGGAATAATTCCGAGACGGCAAGGAAGGGCGCGGAGAAGTAGAGATGGATAAAAGAATAAAAAATAAATTGCGCGATGATTTCCTAAGGTTTATTAAATCGCAAAGCATATTGGGTGTGGCGATCGGTATACTTATTGGGCAGGTTTTCGCGAAATTTATAAATAGTATTATTGAAGGTTTAGTAATGCCCATACTGGAACTATTCTTTTGCGGTACCAAGTGGCAGCATATAACTATAAATTTAGGCCAGGTGCATTTTAATATAGGGATTGTGATTGCTTCAATGCTTGATTTTTTTATAGTCAGTATGGTTATTTTTCTATTGATAAAGTTTATTTTAAAAGAAGAAGATAAATTTATTGAATCTTCTGAACGGGTTAAGGAATAATTGTATCTATTGAGTGAAGGGGGGTGAGTAAGATGGCATTTGACAAAATTTCTAAAACTACAACCGCACCCAGCCGGAGCCTTCCAAAGGTTGATGATGCTAAGATACAACAGATGATCAGGGAAAAGGCTTCTTCTGTGTGGGAGGGGAAAGGAAAGCCTGTTGGCCAGGATTTGGCGATTTGGCTAGAGGCAGAAAAACAAATTTGCGCAAAATACAAGTAAAGGCCAAGTTAGGGATTTACGAGGCCTTATTTTTTTGCTCTTTTAGGATTAGGAAAGTATAGAATTACTTTCTTGATCCTAAAAGACAGGCTTCTTTACGTCTTCTTCTTCTCCGATTTTGCTCCGGATTCTGATTTTTTTATATTTTTCTTGACTCTCAAGAGAGATATGGTATTATAATATTCAAAATTTTAATGCGTTTTTCGGGTTTAAGCTATGCATGAGAGTTATCTTTTAAAGAATTTGTTTCGATATCTTGAAAAAGAAGAAAAGTTATCCGCTAAAAAATTAATAAAAATTTATATCTCGCTTTCAGAATTAGGCGGTATAAGCGAAGAGCATTTCAGGGAACATTTTAGAAACGAGGTAGTTGGCACGAAGCGAGAGTCTTTAGAGATAGAAATTAAAAAAACGCCTTTCGGTCCTGAATTAGAAATCACGAAATTGGATTTTGTATAGGATGGAGGTTAAGAGTGAAATACGCGGTTATAAAAAAAGAAGACTTAAACCTATGGTTTAAGCGTTTAATGGAAAAAGCAAAGTTTTACGCGCCAAAGAAAAAAGAGGGCCTTTTTGTTTTTAGGCCAATTAAAGATGTGAGTGAAATTTGCCTAAATTATATTCCTACCATTTTGCCTCCCAAGAAATATTATTTTCCCCAAAAAGAAAAATTATTGAAATTTAATATCAACCCCTTTAAGACATCTCGGGCGATAAATGAATTTGAAGAATTTATTCTTTTCGCCGTGCATACCTGTGATATTGCTGGTATCCAATGCATGGACGTGATATTTAGAGAGAGCCCGGAAGACCCGAATTATTTAAATAGAAAAGATAAGATGACTATTATAGGCGTTGAATGCCTTCAATATTGCGATGAGCACGCGAATTGCGCTTCAATGGGCAATCATGTTCCCCGCGGCGGTTATGATTTGATGATGATTGATATCGGAGAGAAATTTATATTGCATATAAATTCAGAGAAGGGTGAAAAGTTGGTTGTCAATTTAGATTATATTAAAGAGGCTTCTGAAAAAGATATGATTAGCCTTGAGCGCGTAAGAGAAGCTAAGAAAAAAGTATTTAAAGAAGAATTTAGTTCTTCTTTGTCTAAGGTTTATGAAGCGTTTGATAAGCATTTTAATTCAGCTATCTGGAAGGATGTTGGTAAACGTTGTTTAGCTTGCGGTAATTGTACCGCGGTATGTCCTACCTGTTACTGTTTTGATACTGTAGATGAGGTAGACTTGTCTCTTAACGAGGGAATGAGATACCGCATATGGAATTCATGCCAGATGGATGACTTTGCTAAGGTGGCAGGCGGAGAAGATTTTCGTAAAGGCTCTGACGCAAGGCAGCGGCACAGGTATTATAGAAAATTTAAGTATTCAGTTGATAAATTTAACAGGTATTTTTGCACTGGCTGCGGCCGGTGCACCAGGTCGTGCATGGCCAAGATAAAACTTGTTGAAACTTTAAACGCTCTTCTTAAAGAAGAGGCAGAAGGAGCATCAAAATGATTGATAGGGAGATACTTTTAGAAAAGATGAAAACTTCTCCTTATAAGCCGATGAAGGCAAAGTTAATTCAGGCTTATATGCTTACCGAGAAAGAGAAGTTTTTTCGTATTGAGCTCGAAGGAAAGATTAATCTTGCGCATGAGCCGGGTCAATTTGTAATGGTTTCAATATTTGGTTTTGCCGAAGCGCCGATATCTATCTGTTCTTCTCCCACAGACAAGGGGTTTTTTGACCTTACGGTGAGAAATGCTGGTATTTTTACTAATAAATTGCATCAGATGGAAAAAGGAGATGTCCTGGGTATACGCGGCCCGTTTGGAAAAGGTTTTCCCATAGATAATATGTTTGGTTATGATTTACTCATCGTTGCCGGCGGGTTAGGGATAGTGCCGCTTCGATCTTTAATAAGATACATTATGTATAACCGGAATGATTTTGGCAATGTTCATTTGCTCGTTGGCTGTAAAACGCCCAGAGAGCTTTTATTTAAAGAAGAAATAAAAGATTGGTTGAAGAGAGCTGAAGTTAATGTGAATTGTACGGTAGATAAGGCAGAGCCTGAATGGCAGGGTAATGTGGGGCTTATTACGACCTTGATTCCGGGTGTAGATATTAATCCCAGCAGGACATACGCGGTTGTGGTCGGCCCTCCTATAATGTATAGATTTGTAATAGCGGAGCTTTTAAAAAAAGAAATTCCAGATCATCAAATCATTGTTTCTCTGGAAAGAAGGATGCGTTGCGGCTTAGGAAAATGCGGCCATTGTCAGATTGAGGGAATATATGCTTGCCAATCAGGGCCGGTGTTTACCTGCGCGGATTTAAAAAATTTTAAAGGAGAGTGTCACGAGTCTCGTTAGGTATATTAATTTTTAAGGCGGGATTAATTGGAGGTATTTATTGGGATGAAAAAACAATCTAAGCCAAAATTAGCTTTTTTTGATTTTACGGATTGTGAAGGCTGTCAGCTTCAATTCGCTAATATGGGTATGACGCTTGTTGAGTTAACCCAGCTGGTAGATATAGTTAAATTCCGTGAGGTAATATCCGAGGATAGCGAAGATTATGATGTAGCTGTTGTAGAGGGTTCTATCTCAACTGATAATGACGTCAAGCGCATAAAAAAGATTAGAGAGAAAGCAAAAATTTTAATTGCCATGGGAGCCTGCGCTACTACTGGAGGCGTAAATGGAATTAAAAATCGCGCGCCTCTTGAGACAGCTAAGCAAAGGGTTTATGGTGAAAAGGCAGGCATTGTAAACACTATTAACGCGATGCCGGTTCATAAAGTAGTTAATGTGGATTATTTTATTAACGGCTGCCCGGTGCACCTTTCTGAAGTAGTAAATGTCATCAAGTGTGTTTTAATGGGTAAGCCTTATGTTGTTCCGAATTACGCGGTTTGCGCGGAGTGCAAGATGAACGAGAATGTCTGCCTGTATGAAAAAGATCAGGAGTGTTTAGGGGCGCTTACTAAGGCAGGTTGTAACTCATGGTGCGTTAATAATGGGAATAAGTGTTACGGCTGCAGGGGGCTTTTAGAAAATCCCGCGGTGAACGCGGCAAAGGACATCCTATTAAAATACGGGCTTACGGTAGAAGAGATACTACAACGGTTTACTTTGTACAATGATTCAATGGGGGAAAAGTATGACAAAGAACTCAAGTAAAATATATTCTAAGGATGTTAAGGTAGATGTCCATTATTTAACCAGGGTTGAAGGCCATGGTAATATAGTGGTTGATGTTCAAAATGGAGTGCTTACTAAGTGTGAATTTCAGGTTATTGAATCTCCGCGTTTCTTTGAGTCTATGCTTGTTGGCAGGCCTATTTGGGAAGCGCAGCATATAACCAGCAGGATTTGCGGTATATGCGCTTGCGGCCATAGTTTAGCCAGCATTAAAGCGGGCGAAGACGCTTTAGGTATAAAACCGTCTGATGAGGTTGTTATGCTGCGTAAGCTCTTGCTTTATATGGAGCAGTTGGATAGCCATATTCTTCATATTTATATTCTGGTAGCCCCTGATCTTTTAGGCGTGAAAAGTATTATGCCTCTTATAAAGACCCATAAACCGATTATTGAGATGGCCTTAAGGATGAAGAGAATGAGTGATTATGGTGGTGAGGTTTTAGCGGGCCGCCATATTCATCCTATAAGTTATGTAATAGGCGGGCTTACGCAATTGCCTTCCAGGGACGGGCTGGAAAAATTATACAAATTAATGCTCCAATCGCGCGAGGATGGCGACGCGACAGTGGAGATCATTAAGACTCTTAAGTTTCCGGAGTTTCAAAGGCCAACCCAGTATTTATCACTTGAGAGCGACGAAGAGTACGCGATGTATGACGGAGAATTAACTGTAAATGGCGCGGAGAGACAAAAAGTAAGCAACTATAAAAAACTTTTAACTGAAAATATAGTAGATCACTCCATGGCTAAATTCGCGACTATAAATGGCAAGCCTTATGCCGTGGGCGCGCTTTCAAGATTTAATAATAATTACGAAAAACTCAATAAAAAAGCCAAGCATGTAGCGAAAGAATTAGGTTTAAAGTCGCCCTGTCACAATCCATATCTTAACACTGCCTGTCAGCTTGTAGAGTGGGTCCATTGCCTCGAGGAGTCCATCAAGATAATGGAAAAGATTTTAAAAGATGGCCTTAATGAGGAGAAGGTGGTTGTGTCATCTTGGCCAAAAAGAAGCGAAATTGGCAAGATTAAATATAAACCCAACACAGGCATAAGTTGCGTGGAAGTTCCCAGAGGCTCTTTATTCCATGAGTATACTATAGATGATAAAGGTTTTATTAACTATGCAAATTGCGTAATACCCACGAACCAGAATCTGGGTAATTTAGAAGAAGATATGCGCAAAATTGTTCCGGAGCTGCTGGGTAAAAAAACAGAGGAAGAAATAACCCTTGCTTTAGAGATGTTGGCAAGGTCTTATGATCCGTGTATATCCTGCGCTACGCATTTATTGGACGTAAAGTTTGTTAATGGATTGAAGTGCAAAAAAAAATAGCGGTAATTGGAATTGGTAATACTCTAAGGAGAGATGACGGAATAGGTGTAAACATTCTGGAATCTCTCCTTAATCTTTGTCCTGACAGCAGGAAGTTATCCCGCAAGCCGCAAGGCAGTGGTCTAGTTTCTTATAGCCAAAACCAGAAAAAAGAATGTGTCCCGTCGGAGAAAGATTGCCACGGCTTCCTTCGGAAGTATCGCAATGACACAAAAGTAGAGTTGCGACACAGTCTGAATGATACAAAAAAAGGCACTGTAGAGTATTTTAATTTCGGGATAGCAAGTTTTGATTTGATTCTCAAGATGCGGGACTTTGATACAGTTCTGCTTATTGACGGGATAGAGGCAGGGTTAAACGTTGGGGAACTTAAGATATTTGATTTAAATAGTATTAAATATGACTTAAAGGGTTTTATCAGCTCTACCCACGAACTTAATTTAAAAGACATATTTGAGCTTTCGAAAAAATTTGAACTTAAAACAAAAATATACATAGCCGGGATACAGATTAAAGATATCTCTTACGGTGAAGGTTTAAGCAAGAAATTGCAAAATAATAAGGCTCTCATCGTAAAAAAAATTAGCGCGTTTATTAAGAAATTACCGGAATATTAATTTATGTAATGGTTCCCGTAGGGGCGGGCTTGCCCGCCCAGATATTTACGCGATGATTTACGGTGACTATTACGCGATGATTTACGGGGATTACGTAACGACTCGCGTAGGGGCGAGCTTGCTCGCCCAGATATTTACGCAAATATGAAAGAAAAGATAATTGACGAAAGAAAAATAAGGGATATTTTAGCCGAGACAAAAAATCCTTCTTCGCGGACTATCCTAAAGATTCTTAAGAAAGCCAGGGAAAAGAAAGGTTTAGAATTAAAGGATGCGGGGTCGTTGGTTAATTTTAATCAGCCGGAGCTTAAAAAAAAATTATTTGCCGCCGCGGGATGGGTGAAAAATGAAATTTACGGAGAAAGGTTAGTTTTTTTTGCTCCGTTATATCTTTCAGATTATTGCGTTAATGATTGTGAATATTGCAATTTTCATCTCGCTAACAAGCAGTTACGGCGTAAGAGATTAACTTTGAAAGAGATAGGAGAGCAGACCGCGATTCTGATAAATATGGGCCATAAGAGAATTCTCCTTGAGTGCGGAGAAGACCCTCAGCATAATGATATTGATTATGTGGTAAGGGCGATAAAAAAAATTTATTCCGTAAAGACAGACAAAGGTAGTATTCGCAGAATAAACGTGAATATTGCCGCTACTTCTGTTAGTGATTACCGTAAATTAAAAAAAGCGAATATTGGCACTTATCAGCTTTTTCAGGAAACATATCATCGCCCGACATACGCTCGTTTGCATCGCGGCCCAAAGGCGGATTATGAAAGACAAATTACTGCCCATTCGCGCGCTTTTGCCGCGGGTTTAGATGACTTGGGAATAGGCGTGCTTTTTGGTTTGTATGATTGGCGCTTTGAAGTATTGGCCTTGATTAGCCACGCGCAATATTTAGACAAAGTTTACAAGGTTGGGCCGCATACTATTTCTGTGCCGCGTTTTCAGAATGCTCCTTCAGTAACTTTTAAATCACAATATCCGGTAAGTGATGATGATTTTTTGAAGCTCATCGCTATTTTAAGGATAGTGGTTCCTTATACGGGGATAATTATTTCTACCCGCGAGAATCCTCAAATAAGAAAAAAAGCTTTTCAAATTGGTGTTTCTCAGGCATCTGCCGCTTCTTGCGTGACTATCGGCGGTTATGGAAGCAAAGATTCTCAGCCGCAGTTTAAAATTCATGATAACCGGCGATTAGAAGAAGTGGTCAAGACCGCGCTTTCCGATGGTTTTCTGCCCAGTTTTTGTACTGCCTGTTATCGCCGAGACCGGACAGGGGGCAAATTTATGGAATTTTCTAAACACGGAGAAATTCATAAATTCTGCCGGGTAAATGCTATACTTACCTTTGCCGAGTATCTGGAAGATTTTTCTAGTAACGATTTGCGTGAACAGGGTAAAGCTTGTTTAGAGTTTTATTTAAAAAAAATAGAAGACCTTCCGTTGCGTCAGGAGACACAAAAGCGTTTAGGTGAAATTAGTAACGGTAAAAGAGACTTATATTTCTAATGTGCTACGCTATCCCCGGAAAAGTTTTAGAAGCGCAAGGTAATACTGCCATTATTGAATATTTTGGCGAGAAAAAAAAGGTTCGCAATGATTTTTTTGCTTTGAGCGTGGGCGAATATGTTTATGCCCAAGGCGGTTTTATTATCCAAAAAATTTCTCTTTCCGAAGCCTTATCCATACTAGAAACTTGGAAAGAATTATTTTTTAGGCTTCAAGAGGTTGACCGCGAACTTGTTCAAAAAGAAACCAAGACCCTTTATCAGAAAGCAAATAGTGTCAGGCATAAATATCACGGTAATTCCTGCTGTGTTCATGGGATTATAGAATTTTCTAATTATTGCCAATGCGATTGCCTTTATTGCGGCATAAGAAAAAGCAACACCAGCGTTTTTCGTTATAGAATGGCGCCTGAAGAAATAACGCGTTCCGTGGAATACGCGGTAAAAACCCTGGGATTTAAAGCCTTGGTTTTACAATCAGGAGAAGCCTCCTGGTATACCCTTGAGCAGTTGTTGGCTATAGTAAAAGAAATTCAGGAAAAATTTCCTTGTTTAATTATCTTGAGCATTGGAGAGCGGGAGATACAGGTTTATGAGAAGCTTTATCAGGCAGGCTGCCGCGGGGTGCTTTTGCGTTTTGAAAGCAGTAATTCTTCTATTTATGAGAAAATGCGGCCCGGTCATAAATTAGCAGAACGCATGGATTTAATTAAAAAATTAAAAAATATAGGCTATTTAATAATGAGTGGTTTTTTAATCGGCTTGCCCGGCCAGACAGAACAGGATATTGTTGAGGATTTAAAGGTTACTGATTCATTAGGAGTAGAGATGTTTTCTTTCGGGCCTTTTATTCCTCATCCCAATACGCCGTTAGCCAAAGCGCCTAAGCCGCGAATGGACGTGGTTTTAAATACCATTGCCCAAGCGCGCATTAAGTATCCGGAGGCAAAAATTTTGGCGACCACGGCTTTGGAATCGTTAGGCGAAAAGAATGCTTTAAGGCTTGGGTTGATGGCTGGCGCTAATTCTTTAATGGTTAACGTTACTCCGGAAAAATATCGTCAGTTCTATGAGATTTATCCCCAGCGAATAGGCGTTAATGAAAAAACGGAGGAACGAATTCCTTCTCTTTTAAAATTACTACATTCCCTAGGCAGAGCCCCCACAGATTTAGGCCTGTAGTTTTATGGCATATACCTTAGTTATTTCTTTTTTTCACGCCCACTTAAGAAAATTGTTTGCTAAATGTCAGTGTTTTTGGTAGTATTATATTAAGGGGACTGTCCAAAATAGTTTAAAGTCGTCATTCTGGTCCCGGTTTGCATCGGGGTAAACTGCAGCCGGAATCCAGAAACGTAGACCTGTCATTCCGGTGAAAACCGGAATCCAGTCGAACAAAAGTTACTGGACCCCGGCTTTCGCCGGGGTGACTACTGGTTTTCACTATTAATATCTCGAACGAATAGGGGAGGAGTAATGTTTTTTGAGTCTTTTAAGATTACGGGATTAGCGATGGTGCAGGCTTTTTTAATGGGAGCCGTAGGTTATTTTTTAATAAAAAAAGAGATTCTAGGGCAAGAGGGTTTAAGCGCTTTAAGCCGGCTCATTGTCGGGGTTACTTTGCCGGCTTTGATATTCTGCCAACTGCTTAAAGATTTTAGGTTTAATTTGTACCCGAATTGGTGGCTTTTTCCTATTTTAAGCATAACTATAACTATTTTTGGTTTATTGTTGGGGGGGCTTTTTGTAAGGTTTATTCATGGCCAGTATCAAAAGGCGCAATTTTTAAGCTTAGTTACTTTCCAAAATGCCGGTTATTTGCCGTTAGCTTTAATAACAGCGATGTTTCCCAAAGATAAATCTGAACCAATGCTTATCTATTTGTTTTTATTTTTACTGGGGTTTAATCTAATTATCTGGTCACTGGGGGTATATATTCTTTCTTTTCATGAAAACAAAAAGTTTGAGTTAAGCGCATTATTTAACCCGCCGGTAATCGCTATTTTATTAAGTTTAGGGATTATATTTTTAGGGCTAAATAAGTTTATTCCGGATGTAATTTTAAAGCCTTTGCGCTTGATAGGCGATTGCACTATTGTGTTGGCTATGTTTGTGGTGGGCGGGAGTCTCGCGCTTATCCGTTTAAAGCAGGTTGATAAAAAGGCAATGTGTTGCATGGTTTTGGCGAAGTTAATAATTATGCCTCTTTTGGGTTTCTTGATTATTTTAAGATTTAAAATACCGTCATTAGTCGGTTTATTGATTCTTATGCAATTAGCTGTGCCTTCGGCAACATCGCTATCGGTAATTACACAGCATTACAAAAAAGAAGATTTTTTAATCAGCCAGGGGATATTTATCGGCCATATCGTAAGTTTAGTTACGCTCCCATTATTTTTGAGTTTATATTTAACGTTGGTTGTGATATAATGAGTAAAATTATTACTACTAACCGTAAGGCCTATAGAGATTACACAGTTCTGGAATCTCTTGAATGTGGTATAGAATTGAAGGGGAGTGAAGTAAAATCTTTACGTGAGGGAAAGGTAAATTTGGATGATAGCTTTGCCTTGTTGGAAGAGGGGCAGGTTATTTTACATAATACCCATATAAGCCCATATACTCAAGCCAGCTACTTGAATGTTGAGCCGACCAGGCCGCGTAAATTGCTCTTACACAAAAATCAGATAAAAAGATTGTCTGGCAAATTAACGCAGCGAGGCTGGACACTAGTTCCGTTAAAGGCATACTTTAACGAGCGAGGTTTCGCGAAGTTAGAAATCGCTCTTTGTAAAGGTAAAAAACTTTACGACAAAAGAGAAACGATAAAACATCGCGAACAGGAAATGGAGACGAGAAGAATATTAAAGAACAGAAGATGATAATTTTGTTATTTTTAACGGTAAAAAAATGGGGGTGAAAAGGGCTCGACTTAGATAAGCCGGGTAAAAGTAGCATGCCGCGGAAGCGAGGATGGCCGCGTTAACAATCCTAGCAAAATATAAACGCAAAAAACGAGAGTGATCGTTTAATGGCAAGCGCAAACAGTATCGTTGGCCGATTTTTTACGCCAATGCCTGTTGTTCCTGCCATAATGCCAAGTCTTATTCCTTAATTAAGGGATAAGCCTCAATCTAATCTGCCTAAGGGTTGGAATTGAGCGCTAATTTAGGCTGACTCAGAAAAAATTAGCCTTTGGATTCTGGGTGAAACCTTAAAAGGCTGCGTCTTGATAAATCTTGTTTATCGGAGTTATCAGGATTAAGCGTAAAAGATAATCTAAGCATGTAGCGACTTCTACGCGATTATTTAGGGACGCCGGTTCGATTCAAAATGAGTCGCGCTAAGAGGTAACTCTTAGTGAAAAATCTAGCTTAATCAGGGAAGCCCAAACGTACCTGCCTGCCGTCAGACAGGAAGTCGAGGGTAATCCTGAGGGGTGCAAGCCCTGCAGAGACTTCCTTAATTAAGGGGATAGGAGGTGAACCGTTGGAAGAAGTTGCGAAAGCGTATTTAGCAGGAATCGTAGATGGCGAGGGGACAGTAACACTTATGAAGCACCATAAAAATGAGACGCCTATTCCATTTGTGGGTATTGCTAACAATAATTTGGAGCTTTTAAAGTGGATTAAATTCTTAGTTGGAGGTAATATATGTGCTAAGAAAAAACGATTACCCCACCATAACGATTCTTATGTTTTAAATGTGAGACAGGATAGGGCTATACGCTTTCTCAATGAAATAAAACAATATCTAATTATTAAAAAGCAACAAGCAGAATTAATTACTACTAAGTATAAAGCAGTTACGCCTCGAACAGGAAGGTATACTCCTGAAATGCTAGCAAAAAAGTATGAGCTTG
This sequence comes from Omnitrophica bacterium GWA2_41_15, assembly GCA_919901915.1. Lineage (GTDB taxonomy): Bacteria > Omnitrophota > Gorgyraeia > Gygaellales > Profunditerraquicolaceae > CAKKQB01. The sequence goes on along the minus strand of CAKKQB010000003.1, from coordinate 7,846 downwards.
TTGCTGAAATTAGAAAATTGAACCAACGGTAAATTATGCCTTCTATAATACGCTAGGCTCCTGACAGATTGTCGGGATGAAGAGATAGTCCACGCTACCTGGTAACAGGTAGAACACGTGTCCGGCCACCTCCACCAAATAGTACGGTGATTAATGTGATGTTTGTGTCATTCCCGCGAAGGCGGGAATCCATGACGAGAAAACCCTGGATCATCGACTAAAGCATTCGGGGATGATAAAAACTTCATAGCTGTGTCATTCTCGCGAAGGCGGGAATCCATGACGAGAAAACCCTGGATCATCGACTAAAGCATTCG
>CAKKQB010000003.1:0-7429 GCA_919901915.1 Omnitrophica bacterium GWA2_41_15 | reverse complement strand
GGGATGATAAAAACTTCATAGCTGTGTCATTCTCGCGAAGGCGGGAATCCACAGTGTATTAATACGGTTAACAAAGATAATAAACAATACTATACAAGAAGGTACAAGATGAAACCTATTGGCGTGTTTGATTCTGGAGTGGGAGGATTGACTGTAATCAGGGAATTAATACATCAGCTTCCCTGTGAAGACATCGTTTATTTTGGCGATACAGCGCGTGTTCCTTATGGCATAAAATCAAAAGAAACGGTGATACGTTTTTCCATGGAGAACATTTTATTTTTATTAAAACAGGAGGTAAAACTTATATGCGTGGCATGCAATACCGCGTCCAGCCTCGCGATACCCGCGATTAAAAATCATTTTAAAGTGCCGATTGTGGGTGTAATTAGCCCAGGGGTAAGAGAAGCGGTTTACGCGACGCAGAATAAGCGTATTGGCGTTATTGGCACGAAAGGCACTATCAAGAGCCGCGCCTATGAATTAGAAATAAAACAGCTTGATCCAAAAATAAAGGTTACAACCGCGGCTTGCCCTTTATTTGTTCCTTTAGTGGAGGAAGGTTGGCTTTCTGGCGATGTGGTTATGGCTGTGGTTAAGACGTATCTTAAACCGCTTAAAGACGCGGGGGTTGATACGGTTATTTTGGGCTGTACGCATTATCCTCTCTTGAGATCTTTGATTGAACAGGTGATGTGTAAGGATGTTACGCTTATAGATTCCGCTAAGCAGGTGGCAATTGAGGTTAAAAAGATTTTGGCAAATGAGGGGCTCTTGAATAAAGGCCATAAAGGAAAACAGAAATTTTACGTTTCTGATAACCCTGAGTGGTTTAGCGGCCTCGCGGCAAGATTTTTAGGCAGGCCCATAAAAGACGCGAAGAAGATGAGCCTTGTTTAGAAGTATGCGTTTACAGGTGTGTTCTCTAAATGCACATGAAGTAGAGAAAAAATATGTATAGTATAAAGGTAGAAGGGAATTTTAGCGCCGCGCATAATCTAAGGGGTTACCGTGGAAAATGCGAGGAACTGCACGGCCACAACTGGAGAGTTGAGGTGGTAGTAGCAAAAGAAGAGCTGGATAAGATTGGTTTTGTTCTTGATTTTAGATATTTAAAATCAAAAGTAAATAAAATGTTAGAGAAACTCGACCACAAATATTTAAATGATATCCTTTATTTTAAAAGAGTTAACCCCACTTCAGAAAATATCGCTAGATATATTTATGATAATTTAAAGCCAAAAATTTCAAATCTTAAATCAATCACAGTTTGGGAATCGGAAAATTCTTCAGCTGTTTATCAAGAATAATGAAGAAAAAGGCCGTTGTTCTTTTGTCCGGCGGGTTAGATTCAGCTACGACTTTGTATTTTGCTAAAAGCAAGGGCTATCAGTGCTATTGTTTAATTTTTGATTATGACCAGCGGCACCGTAGAGAGCTGGAAAGCGCGCGGCGTATAGCGCGCGGCATAAAGAGCTCGTATAAAATTATAAAAATAAGTTTACCATGGAAAGGTGGAGCTCTTTTAGATAAAGATATGAATATCCCGGAACCGGCAAACAGGCTAACCGGTAAACCGGCAAACCGGCTAACTGGCAAACCGGTTAACCATATTCCCTCAACCTATGTCCCTAGCCGCAATATTATTTTTTTAAGTTTTGCTTTATCGTATGCCGAATCAATATCCGCAAGCGCGATTTTTATCGGTGCCAACGCGGTTGATTATTCCGGTTATCCGGATTGCCGTCCGGAATTTTACCGCGCGTTTAACAAGGTTATTTCTTGCGGCACAAAAGCAGGGGTTGAACATAAAAAGATTAAAATAGAAATTCCTTTAATTAATAAAACTAAAGCCCAGATAATTAGATTGGGCAGTCGGTTAGGAGTTCCATTTAAGTTGACTTGGTCATGCTATCAGGGCGCGAAGATGCCTTGCGGAAAATGCGATAGTTGTTATTATCGCGCAAAAGGATTTAAGGAGGCTCGTCTTATGGACGCCTTTGGATTATGAGAGGAAAAATCGCGGAGATTTTTGATAGTGTTCAGGGCGAGGGCCTTTACTTTGGAGAGAGGCAGCTTTTTGTGCGTTTCTTTGGATGCAATCTTAATTGTGATTATTGCGATACAAAGCCGGATTCCTTTATGGAATACGAGCCAGATGAGTTGTTAGAAGAGATAAAATCGCATGGCAACAACCATCATTCTATTTCTTTTACCGGCGGAGAACCGCTTTTGCAGAAGGATTTTTTGAAAGAGACTTTGGAATTAACCCGCAAGGCGGGATATAAGAATTATTTAGAAACAAACGGAACTTTAGCAAATGAATTATCCGAGGTGATAGAGCATTTGGATATCGTGGCTATGGATTTAAAATTGCCTAGTTCTACCTTGCAAGGAAATTTTTGGAATAATCACCGTAAATTTTTAGGAATTGCGTCAAGGAAAGAAGTTTTTTTAAAAGCAGTGGTATGCCATTCTACGGAAGAAGATGATATCGCGCGAGGCGTAAGGTTAATAAGAGAAGTTAACGCAAGCGCGATTTTAGTTTTACAGCCCAATAGTTGTGAGGAAGGCGATGGCCTTAGAGATAAATTAGAAAGTTTTAAGGCCTTTTGTAGGAAAGAGAAAATAACCGCGTGTATAATTCCACAGATACATAAGATGATGGGAGTGAAATGAAACGCGAAACGCAAAGCGCAAAGCGCAAAATAGCATTTCCTTATGAGGGGTTACAGGAAAATATAAGAAGCCTCAAGACGCCAAAAATTGAGGTTTGGGAGAATCAATATCCGGATAAAGAATATACTGTGAATTTAGATATACCCGAGTTTACCTGTATTTGTCCAAAGACCGGCTTGCCGGATTTTGCCGTAATAAAAATTGAATATTCTCCTGTCAAATACTGCATTGAGCTAAAATCATTAAAGATGTATACCATTTTTTTCCGCGATATCGGAATTTTTCATGAGCATTTAGTAAATAAGATGTTGGATGATTTTGTTAAGGCGTCTAGTCCGCGCTGGGTAAAGTTAAGCGCGGAATTTAATCCCCGTGGCGGGATAAAGACTACAGTTGTCAGAGAGTATAAAGGGACTGTTGTGAAATAGCAAATTTTCGTTATTTTGTAGGGGCGCGATTTATCGCGCCCGTGGCTTCGCCTCGAGGCGTGCCCGTCGAGATATCTCTCTCTCGGGTTCGATAAATCGAACCCCTACAATCGATTTTGTAACAGTTCCATAAGGGAAGATGAAGATAATAAAAGCAGATAAAATTAGAGACGTCATTAGTGATTTATGTATTCAGGCGAATTTAAATTTAAGAAAAGACGCGCTTGACGCGCTAAAAAGAGCGTATTCAAACGAGAAAGGCCTCCGCGCGAAAAGAATACTTAAAGCGATTATTGATAATGCTGTTTACGCTAAAAGTAAAAAAATAGCTATCTGCCAGGACACGGGATTTCCTTGCGTTTTTATAGAATTAGGTCAAAATGTAAGAATTATCGGCGATTTTAAAGCTTCCATTAATAAAGGAGTAGAATTAGGATACAAAAAAGGTTTTTTAAGAAATTCAATTATTAAAGACCCGTTATTAAGGGGTAAATCAGGATCTCTACCGGCAGTAACGCATGTAGATATTGTGCCGGGCAACAGATTAAAGATAACAGTTTTACCAAAAGGCTTCGGTTGTGAGAATAAAAGCCAGCTTAAGATGTTTAATCCTACTGCTGGTTGGGACGAAATTAAAAAATTTATTATAGATTCAATTAAGATTGCCGGACCGAACGCCTGCCCTCCGTATGTGATAGGCGTGGGAATTGGCGGTACAGCGGATTATGCGTGTCTTTTGGCAAAGAAAGCATTATTAAGAAAAATAACCGGCAAACTGGCTAACAGGCTAACCGGCAAACTCTTTAAATTAGAACAGGGTTTATTGAATGATATTAACCGTTTAAACATCGGCCCAATGGGTCTAGGCGGAAAAACTACTTGTCTGGCGGTGAACATTGAAACTTATCCTACGCATATTGCCGGGTTGCCCGTGGCAGTAAATATTAGCTGCCACGCGTTGAGGAGCGCGGTAAAAAAAATTTAAAAATCAAAATGCAAAATTCAAAATTGCAATGCAAAATTCAAAATTTAAAAGCAGGCGACGATATTCTATTTAATGGCGTAATCTATACGGCAAGAGATCAGGCGCATAAGAGATTGGTTGAGGCGATTAAAAAGAGGGAAAAGTTACCGATTCCCATTAAAGGCGCGGTTATTTATTACTGCGGACCCACTAAGACAGCGCCGGGAAAAACCATAGGCTCTTGCGGTCCGACTACGAGTTCGCGGATGGATGTCTTTACGCCGATTTTGCTTGAAGCGGGATTAGGGGTAATGATTGGTAAGGGTTCTCGCTCAAAAGAAGTAGTTGAGGCAATAAAAAAATACAGGGCAGTATATTTTTTGACTTACGCCGGATGCGGAGCGTTACTTTCGAAATGCGTGAAAAGCGCAAAGCCCGTTGCTTATGAAGATTTAGGACCGGAGGCGATTTACAAGTTAGAGGTAGAGGATTTTCCTTTAATCGTAGGCATCGATACAAAAGGCAACGATATTTATCGAAGCTTATAGTTTACAACTTAAGAAAGCGAGGTTTAAATGATTCGTTTAGACGGCAGGGGGTTTGATAAAATAAGAAAAGTTATAATTACCAGGAATTATATAAAATATGCGGAAGGTTCATGTTTTATAGAATTAGGTAATACCAAGGTTATCTGTACCGCGTCAGTTGAAGAGTCTGTGCCGCGTTTTTTAAAAGGGACCGGTACGGGATGGGTAACTGCTGAATACGGAATGCTTCCGCGCTCTTGTCAGACGCGTATTCAGCGCGGCAAGGATTCCGGCCGTACGTATGAGATACAGCGGCTTGTTGGCAGGTCGCTGCGGACAGTTACTAATATGACTGCTTTTGGAGAACGCACTATTTGGATTGATTGCGATGTAATACAGGGGGATGGCGGCACGCGCACCGCTTCAATTACAGGCAGTTTTATTGCTTTGGTAGACGCGTTAAATAAGCTCAAGAAGGATGGCTCGATTAAAAATATTCCGATAAAAGATTTTGTGGCCGCTACAAGCGTTGGAATAGTGAGTGGCGATTTGCTTTTAGATCTGTGTTATGAAGAAGATTCTAAGGCTGACGTGGATATGAACGTGGTAATGACAGGCAGTGAAAAATTTATTGAAATACAAGGCACAGCCGAGAGAGAGCCTTTTAATAAAGAACAGATGGACGGATTATTAACTTTGGCTAAGAAAGGGATTGGGGATCTTATTGAGATTCAACGCGGCAGTCTTAGGGATATTTCATGGTAAGAGAATTAGTGGTGGCGACAAAAAATAAGAAAAAGCTCAAAGAGATAAAAGAGATATTGAGCGATCTTAATTTTAAGATAACTTCTTTGGAGGATTATTCTAAGCCTCCGCGTATTATTGAGAATGGTTTAACCTTTAAAGATAACGCTATAAAGAAAGCAATAAAAATCGCGCGTTTTACAAAAAAGTTAACCTTGGGAGAGGATTCCGGTCTTTGCGTGGATGCCTTGGGCGGCAAGCCCGGGGTTTATTCTTCGAGGTTCTCGGGCGACCGAGGGCGACCGAGGGCAGAATTGCCCGAGGAAGTGCCGAGCCTAACTGGGCGAGGCCGAAATGCCCGAGGAAGTGTCAGAGCCCAACTGGGTTCGACGAAAGATAAAAGTGACCAGAAAAATAACCTAAAGGTTCTTAAGCTTCTTGGAGAAAAACCTTTAAGCCAAAGAAAGGCAAATTATATTTGTGCGGCAGCTTTAGCTGATGAGAAAGGTTTGTTGGGAGTAGTTGAGGGTAAATGTAGCGGTTTGATTGGTTTTAAGGAGCAGGGCAGCCACGGCTTTGGCTATGACCCTTTATTTATTATTCCCAAATATAAAAAGACATTCGCGCAATTAGGTGAAAAAATAAAACATAAGCTTAGTCATCGTTATCACGCGTTAAAAAAAGTAAAAAAGATTATTCAAAAAAGATTATTCAGAAATATATTGAGAAATACGGTTTAGGCTGATATAATGCTGAATAGGGTGGATATTACGTTTTTAAGAGCTTAGTAACATGTTGGGCGCAGTTAAATAAGATATGATTATGAAACGGGGAGTGGCTCAGTTTGGCTAGAGTGCTTGCTTTGGGAGCAAGAGGTCGTGGGTTCAAGTCCCACCTCCCCGACCAGAGATGAAAAGCGACTTTACCTTGCGAAGGCTACTCTTACGCCATTAGTTGGCTTCCGTATGGCGAATACATCTTGCATTATAGGCTAAGGCCCACAAAGCCCGGAGTTTATCGTGTCGGTGCCGCTACCCTACAGTCAATGTATGCGCCAGATATGACCGCGCATAGCGTGGGATTTATTATTAAAGTTGCCAGAGAATAGGAAATATTTCATAGAATGTTTCTCTATCCGGAATGACAGAATTACTGGACCCCGACTTTCGTCGGGGTGACGTATCTTACCCTCGTTATTCCGGCCCCGGTTTGCATCGGGGTAAACTGCGTCCGGAATCCAGGGGAAAAAAGGGACGTTTATTATTTTTTATGGGAAAAAGTGCAAAAAAGGATTTTTATTCTTTGATAGAAGCCATTTGCGTAAAAGACAGCCGATATAAGCCTGATAGTTATGGGTTTGTTATACATGCCTTGCATTGGACACAGGCCAGGCTTAAAAAGCAGGCTCATATATCAGGCAAAGAACTTTCGCAAGGTTTGCGTGATTTCGCTATTGAGCAGTATGGCCCGATGGCCAGGACGGTTTTAAAACACTGGGGCATCACTAAAACCGGGGATTTCGGGAATATTGTTTTTAATATGATCAGTAAAAAGCTTCTTGCCAAGACCGATGAAGATTCAATAGATGATTTTAAGGAAGTTTATAGTTTTGACGCAGCTTTTGATTATGCAAAAATTTTAGCCGATTCAAAAACTACCCTCTAAAAGAAAATACTAAAAAAATACCAAAAATATCAAGACAGTAGATTCAAATTCCTAATGCAACAGTTCACTAAATTTTTCATGAGGCGTATACCAACCGCTAAAGAGTGAACCACCGTTATTATTTTTGGCCCCATTTTAATTATTGCCAACAATGGTTTATGTTTTATCGTAGGGGCGGTTCGCGAACCGCCCCTACAAAAAACAACACAAAAAATACCAAAAATACCAATACCAAAAAAGTACCAAGACAGTAGATTCAAACTTTTAATACAACACTTCACAAAATTTATGACTGCCTGATTGTCACCTTTCTTCTGAAGACCCTATTTAGGAAAGTGGTACTTTTTGTCCAAGTTTTGATTCCCAGGTCTAAAATAAAAGATTGTTTGACAAAAGAGGATAAGGGGGTATAATATATTTTG
>CAKKQB010000002.1 GCA_919901915.1 Omnitrophica bacterium GWA2_41_15 | reverse complement strand
CAGCACAGATAGAGGACACTATCCGCTATAAAATGGAAAGCGTCTGTTTGCGTGCAAGACTCTTGATAACCACTTGTAAGTATTTAAGTTAAGGCGTAATTATGTGGGTTCAAGGAACTAATGCGGTAGGCCGAGGAAAGAATTATTGCCTAACTCGTTGTTAGTCATATAATTATCAACAGCGTCTTGAGGTATTTCTTTACTGTTCGGTTTTTTCTGATAGGTTGCTTATGATAAATTCCTGAGCTCTTTTTGTTCTTGAATCAACTACTTTTCTTCCGTTTTTGAATCCTGATAAGCCTAGATTCCAGGCTTGGTGCAGGATTTGGAAAACTTGTTGTTTTGAGGCGTTTTCAGGCAGGTAATCTTTGAGATTCTTTAATAACCAGTCCGCGAACGCTTGGTTGGCTAAGTCGTATAATCTAAAGGAATGCATTATGTTCTGCCAGTTGTATTGTTTGAAAAATGGATAGAGTCGTTGTACATCTTTATAAGCTTCAGGGCTAAACCCATATGCTCCGAATGTTTTTGAGTCAGGATGGATGTAAGTTGGGGGTATTGATTTAGGAGGCATAAGCGGAGATGGGCTCTCTAAATAATTCAGCCCTGAGCGCAGGTAATTCCATAATTCTGGTGTTGCTTGGTTAAACGTGTAAAAGCCTCCCGCGGATTTAGGCGTGAAAGTATATTCGTTAGCCTGCGGCTTGCAGGAAAACACAAGCAGGCCAGCGATAGTTAAAAGTATTATTTTGAATGTTTGATTTTTTTGGGCCATGTCTAATTTACCAAAGCGGCAAACTAGGCATGGAGGGAGTAATAAAAACCTTAAGCCAGAGGCTTAGGGTTTTTTAATTTTCCTTTTGGCAACCAGGCTGTCCTTTAAATTAAAGGATCCTTGGCTTTGCGTCCCAGCATTACTGCTAGTTTGCCTTTATCAGTGGTTTTGATATAAATTGTCAAAGTGTCAAGCTACAATATAAATATATCATATTTATTGCCCCTTTTCAAGTTTACCCAATAATGGATAAGTGGTTTGACCTCTTAATTTTTTGTGGTAGAATATATCGTAGAAGTTTTTCTATTTTTTATCAAGAGGATGGAGCGTGGAAATGGCAGAGCGGCGCAGGCAGTTTGCAAAAAAACCGGATGAGATATTAGAAAATGTTTTTGTAGGGCATAGCGAAGCGCTGCTTGGCGGCAGTGAGAATGGGAAGCGGTATCTACTCAATTTTCTCGAAAAGTTTAACTCGATTCCTAATACGGTGAAGTTTTTTATCTATGACCTTTTAGCAGAAGACGCCTACCAAGTTGATGATCTTGTTTTATGCCGACAAGCGGTAGATCGTGCCGGCGAATATCTATCGGAGGCGCAGGCGGAAAATAGTCGTAAATTAACTGAATACCTGCCTACGCTCCGTTTTGTCGAACGGGGAATATCGATTATGGTTGAAGCAGGTGAATTTGAAACGGCTCTTTCTCTTTGTGACCTAGCCATTGAAATCGGTTTGGGTAAAGCGTATGCTGCCAAAAAGGCTTCTATAGAAAAAATGCTGTAATGATGGTAATTCAAGAATACTTTTGCCGCAAGGCCATGGTTCGGCTTCCCATAGCCGAAGCCATGATGGCCATTTGACAAAGGAAGTATAGATCAATGAAGAATCAATTTTAATGGAGGGCAGTAAAGATGATTAAAAAGATAATTGTTGTGAGGTTTGTACTGTTACTTTTAATCGCAGTGATGTTGAATGGTTGTACTTTTATTGTGGAAAATGAGCATGCAATAAAATACTACGGTATAGATGAGCAGTGTGGCAGTGAGTATTTAATTCAAGTCCTTGATAAACAACAGCAAGTATACCGGACAAGGGAAGCTTCAATGAAGGAGCGCTAATTTCGGGATAATTTTAGGAAAATTGGCAGTGTTATAGATAGGTGTGCGTTGTTTTATATAACAGTGCTTAGATACATACGGGGTAAATAGTTTATTGGATTAACAGGAGGATTTGATTTATGTTGAGGCTTTTTGTTATTGCGATTGGCGGTGCGATCGGCACGCTTTTACGCTACTTCATGGGTGGACTTGATTATCGGTTTTCAAGCGGAGTTTTTCCGATAAGTACATTAGTTGTGAACGTAACCGGATCCTTGGCGATAGGTTTTTTATGGAGTGTCGTTGACCGCTTTAACTTTTCGCCGAATATCAGGATGTTTGTTTTCATAGGGATTCTTGGCGGCTATACAACATTTTCCACGTTTAGTCTCGAGACTTTTAATCTGATGCGAGACGGTGAATACCAGATTGCTCTTATGAATATGTTTTTTTCGGTTATTTTGAGCATTGGTGCAGTATTCTTAGGATTCTTTGTGTCAAAGACGCTATTGAATCTATATAAATGAAGACATCCTATAATGAGAAAGAAGCGAGGATGCCTGATTACAGTGATTTTAGAAAGATTACTGTGATTAAAGTCAGGAAGGAGCTTACTGAAAGGATAATTATCTGCGTTTTTAAAGTGCATAACGAGTTAGATAAGGTGATTAATGGTTTAATCGCTGTAATCTAACATAATCTCAGTAATCAGGTATAATCCCTAAATTTATACCTGAAGATTATACAGGGGGTGTTATGATGAAACTGCCTGAAGAAGGAATGCTTCTGCGGATATTCATAGGTGAATCAGATAATTACAAAGGAAAGGCACTTTACGAGCAAATCGTTATTAAAGCACGGGAGATGAATCTTGCAGGGGCAACAGTGACACGGGGCATCATGGGATTTGGGGCTGATAGCCGGATGCATACGGCAAAACTTTTGCGTCTTTCCGAAGACCTTCCTGTGGTGATCGAATTGGTTGATACGGAGGAAAATCTCAATAAGTTACTGCCTTTTCTTGATGAAGTAGTCACGGAAGGGTTGATTACACTTGAGAAAGTTAGGGTGATTAAATATCGGCATAAGTAGCGGAGAGATTGTGTGGCATCGAGGAGTTAGGGGGTCACACCGGGCAAAAGAATTATTGCCTAACTCGTTATCGGTGGTATAATTATCAACAGCGTTTTGAGATCTTTTGAGGTTTTCTTGTTAAATAGTACGGTAATCCTTGGGGGCAAAATACCTAATTTATGCGCAGCCCGATACTTAAAATATGAAAGATATTGCGGATTCCCATCTTATTTATTCCACTGACAAGGGTTCAATCTGTCCTGATTGTTCTAAGTCAATTAAGGAGTGCGTCTGCCGTAAGTTACGAATGAACGCTTTGCCTGAAACCAGCGGTAAGGTGAAGATAAGACATGAGACCGCGGGTAGGAAAAATAAGGGCGTAACCATAATTTATAGCTTGCCGTTAAGTCAAGAGCAGCTTGAGAAGCTGGCTAAGAAGTTAAAGAGTACTTTTGGTACGGGCGGAACGGTAAAAGATTACACAATCGAATTGCAGGGTGACCAGCGCGAGAAAGTCGCAGTCGAATTACGCAGGTTGGGTTATTTAGATTAAAAAAAATAATTTGACAAGTATTGAAGTGGTGGATTTTTTGGAGAGGTGCGAGAGCGGTTTAATCGGCATGCCTGGAGAGCATGTGTAGCCGCAAGGCTACCTAGGGTTCGAATCCCTACCTCTCCGCCATTTTTTGGCTATGCCAAAAAATGGCGGAGCAATTGAACAATTGAAGGAGAAAAAAGGGGTCAGACCTTGAAATGTGAATTTGCTTGACAAAAAATACCAAGACGCTCTTGATAACCACTTGTAAGTATTGTAAGGCTTTGGGCAATTTCCTGTATACTGCATCCTGAGGCAATGTTTCGACTAATTTCTTCTCGCTCCAGTAACGTGATTCTTTGATATTTAACCATTAGCAGCTCCTTTCTACTGCTATTATAGCAGATTAAGGTGTTGCGTTAGTTCCTTGACTCCAAGTAATTTAATCGTAACCCCTTTTGTGATATAGGGATGGGGAGTTCTGACACCGATTATTCTTAGTCATATAATTATTAACAGCGTCTTGAGGTCTTTAAGATCTTGTCTGAGGTCATTCAGGGCTGAAAACATCAAAAAGGAAGAAGGTGGCAAGGGCTAATCACTATGGAAAAAGTCGGTCCTTTGCTATGATATTTTGCTATGGAATTTTTACTTGACTTTGAGGGTAATCAGGTATAATCTCTAAAATTATACCTGAAGATTATATTAGGAAGGGGTGATCTATTTATCCCGTTAGAGAAAACTACCGACTTTAGCTGGTGGTTTTATTAAGAAAGGATGGAAAGTGAAGAAGATAATTTTTGCAATAACTGGGATAGCCCTGCTTTTAGCGGTAAAAGTTTATGCTTATGATGACGGGGATTTTCAAGTATGGAATACAGACGTAGAGGAATTTAAAATTAATAATGATTCTAAAATAGCGGTTGAGGAAGAATTCCGCTGGGGAAAAAATGCTAGTGAATTCTACTATCAACATTATGACCTAGGTTATTTTTATAATCTAGAGAAATGGCTGAATATTGGAGGAGGGTATCGCCATGTCTATGAATTGAAAAGAGGGAAATTTGAGTCAGAGTTTGAGCCTTATCTAACTGCGACTTTGCTTTGGGGTTTATTAGGGTTTAAGTTTGATGACCGTAGCCGCATAGAATACCGTTATTTTAATTATTCTGACGATGCTTGGAGATATCGTAACAAGATTACGGCAAAATTACCCTGGAAGTTTACTAAATTGGAGATTCAACCGTATGTTTCAGATGAAATCTTTATTGGTTTTAGTACGATTAGCGAATTTAACCAAAACAGATTTTCTTCCGGGCTTAGTATGAATTTAACCAAAAATTTGAAAGCTGAAATTTACTATACGTTGCAGAGCGCTAAAAGTTCAGGAAAGTGGGTAGATGCCAATGTGTTGGGTACAAAGATAAAAATAGTGTTTTAATATAAGTCGTAAGGGATAATACTGACGACTGACGACTAAACAGGAGGCAGGTATGTTTAAAAAATTGTTATTAATTTTAATAATGGTTACGTTCGCGGCTTCCGCATTCGCGGTAAAGAATAAAAATTCCATACAGGTTAAAGGTTCGGATACAATGGTAAATCTAGGCCAAGCATGGGCTGAGAAATATATGGAAATAAACGCGGGTGATTTTGCGGCAGTTACTGGCGGTGGTTCTGGAACAGGGTTATCAAGTCTTATAAGCGGCACTTGCGATATAGCTATGAGCTCAAGAAACATTAAAGAAAAAGAAATCGCTCTTGCCAAGCAGAAAGGTATAGACCCCAATGAAATAAAAGTTGCATTAGACGGCCTTGCGGTGATAGTAAATCCGGATAACCCTATTAGCAAACTTACTTTAGCGCAACTTGCGGATATTTTTACCGGAAGGGTTACGAATTGGAAGGAGATAGGAGGCAAGGATGAGAAGATTGTTGTGCTTTCGCGTGAAGTCAATTCCGGAACCCATGTTTATTTTAAGGAGCATGTATTAAGAAAAAACGATTCTAACAGTAAAGAAGAATTTGCGCCGACAGCATTAATGCTTTCATCTTCTCAAGCAATTGCTGATGAGGTGGCAGGAAATCCTTCTGCCATTGGATATTATGGAATGGGCTATGTATCAAAAAAGCAAAAAGCATTAGCAATAGCCAAAGATGGAAAATTGGAATATGAATCTCCCATAATAGAGAATGTCATAAATGGCAAGTATCCTATTTCAAGGCCATTGTTTCTTTACACCAATGGCGTACCGGGAGGTCTGGTAAAGAAGTTCGTAGATTTTATACTTTCTAAAGAAGGCCAGAATATTGTTTTGGCAACCGATTTTGTGCCGGTTAAATAAAAACGAAATTAAATTATATGCGTAAGCTTAAAGAACTTATTATTGAAAAGGTTATTCTAATCTGTGGTTTAGCTTCCATATTTTTTGTGGTGTTGATTTTCCTTTTCTTGCTCAAAGAGGGGCTTGCGGTATTTAAGATTGTAAGCCCTTTTAAGTTTCTCTTTGGGAAGAGCTGGTATCCCATTTCAGAACCACCTCAACTGGGGATATTGCCCTTAGTTCTTGGTTCTTTATTGGTTACAGTAGGAGCAGTGATTATATCTATTCCGATAGGTGTGGGTTGCGCGATTTATATTGCTGAAATAGCCCCATTAAAAATCAAAGAGGCCCTTAAGACAGGGATTGAATTATTGACAGCTATTCCAAGCGTTGTATTAGGATTTATTGGTATGGTAACCCTGGTACCTTTAGCGAAAAATATTTTTCATATTCCAACTGGTTTGACTGCTTTATCGGGTTCAATAATGCTCGCGTTTATGGCTATGCCGACAATAGTTTCAATCGCGGAGGACGCTTTATATTCTGTTCCCAAAACATATAAAGAAGGCGCTCTCGCGTTAGGAGCGACACACTGGCAGGCCATATGGCGAGTAATGCTTCCTGCGGCATCAAGCGGCATACTTGCGGCAGTAATGCTTGGGATTGGCCGGGTAATTGGTGAAACAATGGCAGTAATGATGATTACTGGAAACGCCGCGGTCATACCAAGTAGTATTTTAGCGCCGGTTAGAACCTTGACTGCTACTATTGCTGCTGAAATGGGTGAAGCAGTGGTAGGCAGTGAGCATTATTTTGCCTTATTTGCTATCGGTATAGTTCTATTTGTTATTAGTTTCGCTATTAATGTGACTGCGGATTTGTTCTTGCATAAGAGGCAGTAATGACCCGTTTGACGGAGTTTACACTGAGCAAAGCCTAAATGCCCAGGGTTATTCAGAGCGGCTGAAAGAAATCGAAGAATGAAGAATCCTTACAGAACACAAAATATTGCTTTTTTCTTTTTGTTTTTGGCGACACTTTTAATTATGGTGCCGGTAGGTTTAATTGTTGCCATTATTATTCAAAAAGGACTGCCCGCGATTAACTGGCAGTTTCTTATCGATATGCCGCGGCAAGGCATGCGCGCGGGCGGAATATTCCCGGCAATCATAGGAACGATATATTTAGTTACAGGCGCTATTATCTTCGCTTTGCCAATAGGGCTTCTTACGGCTATATATTTAAGCGAATATTCAAAAGATAATCTGCTTACGCGGCTTATAAAATTAGCAATCGTGAACTTGGCAGGCGTGCCTTCGGTGGTTTATGGGCTTTTTGGTTTGGCCCTTTTTGTAGTATTTTTTAAATTTGGCACGTCAATTCTTTCCGGTTCGCTTACCCTTGGAATTATGATCATTCCTGTAATTATTACTACCTCACGCGAAGCATTAGAAAGTGTTCCGCAATCTTTTCGCGAGGTAAGCCTATCTTTAGGCGCGAGTAAATGGCAGACTATAAGACATATTGTCCTTCCTAATGCTATACCGGGTATATTAACTGGGACAATCTTAGGATTGGGCCGGGCAGCGGGAGAGACCGCGCCTATACTTTTTACTGTCGCGGCTTTTTATTTACCACAATTACCTAGTTCTATCTTTGATCAAGCAATGGCATTGCCGTATCATCTTTATGTTATTTCAACACAGGTGCCTAATGTTGATGAGAAGATACGCTACGGCACAGCTTTTGTTTTGCTGGCGTTGGTTTTATTCATGAATTTAGTCGCGATAATTATTCGTTATAAATTTAGAAAGAAGAAAAAATGGTAATAAAGTTTAATATAGAAAATCTCAATATTTGGTTTGGTTCCATACATGCCTTGAAACAGGTAAGTGTGGGAGTTCAGGCTAATGAAATTTTAAGCATAATAGGGCCTTCGAACAGCGGTAAAACAACTTTTTTGAGAATGCTTAACCGTTTGAATGATTTAAGCCAAAATTTTAAAATGAACGGGTCGGTAAAGCTGGAGCAGGAAGATATCAGGAATATTGATACGGAATTGTTGCGTAAAAAAGTAGGGATGGTATTCGCGTTACCTTTACCGCTTCCGTTATCTATCTTTGATAATGTGGCTTATGGCGTAAGAATGCACGACAGGAAAAATAAGAAGATATTGGGAGAAATAGTAGAAGCCTCCTTAAAAGAGGCCTACCTTTGGGAAGAGGTAAAAGATAGATTAAATGAGTCGGCTTTCAAATTGTCCGGAGGCCAACAACAGCGCCTGTGTATAGCCAGGACACTTGCTATTGAACCGGAAGTAATTTTGTTTGATGAGCCTTGTTCGGGGCTCGATCCTATATCCACCGCAAAAGTAGAAGATGCTATGGTTAAGCTAAAACAAAAATACACAATAGTTTTGGTAACTAACAATGTAAAGCAGGCGGCCAGGGTTGGCGATAGGACAGCTTTCTTTTTAAATGGCGAACTTATTGAATTGGACAAAACAGACAAAATGTTTACCGCGCCGCTTGATAAACGCACAGACGGTTATATTAGAGGAAAATTCGGATAAGGCCATTCCTTAATAGGTATGGGAAGGCCTATTCCCGCTGGATAATGGTAAAAATCATAACTAAAAATTTAAATCTTTGGTATGGCGCTTTCCATGCCTTAAAAAATATAAACTTAAGCATAGAGGCAAATAGGATTACCGCTATAATCGGGCCTTCGGGGTGTGGTAAATCTACAATGCTACGAGTTTTCAACCGCATGAATGATTTAACTGAAGGTGTGCGTATGGATGGAGAAGTTTTAATTGATGATACTAATATTTTGAATTCTCACACAGATTTAGTAGTTTTGCGTAAAAAGGCAGGGATGGTATTTCAACGGCCTAATCCGTTTCCGTTGTCAATTTACGAAAATATAGCTTTTGGCGAGAAAATCCATGGTGAAAATATAACTAGAAATAAATTGGATGAGATTGTTGAAAAAAGCCTCAAGGATGTCTTTTTGTGGGATGAAGTAAAAAATAAACTAAATGAATCTGCTTTAAGGTTATCTTTAGAACAGAGGCAGAGGCTTTGTATCGCCAGGCTTATTGCCGTTAAGCCAGAGGTATTATTAATGGATGAGCCTTGCTCTACTTTAGACCCGCAAGCAACCGCGAGAGTCGAAGAATTAATGCGGGAGCTTAAGAGTAAATATACTATAATAATAGTTACTCACAATATGCAACAGGCGGCACGTGTTTCAGACGATACTGGATTTATGCTTTTAGGCAAACTGATAGAGTTTGGTCAAACTCAGGAAATATTTACTGCCCCGCGTGATAAGCGCACGGAAGATTATATTACAGGAAGATACGGATAATATTAGCGGATAGCGGATAGCGTAGAGCGGATAGAAAAATTAACCGTTAAAATAAGGAGACGAAAATGGAAAGACATATTGACCAAGAACTGGAAGAATTAAATAAAGAAATCTCAAGGATGGGCGTTTTAGCAGAGGAGGCTATTTATAAATCTATCGAAGCGCTGAAGAATCGGGACAAAGATATGGCCAAAAGCGTCATAGACAATGATGTTAATATTGATAAATTGGAATTAGCCGTAGATGAAAAGTGCATTGATTTAATAGCCCGTTTTCAACCGATGGCTCGGGATCTTCGTTTTATCACTATTGGTATGAAGATAAATACAGAACTGGAAAGAATAGCGGATATCGCGGTAGATATAGCCCAGCGTACCCTTGAGATAGTGGATAAGCCTCTTTTAAAACCTTTAATTGATATACCTAAGCTGGCGGTTGTCGCGCAGAATATGATAAAAATGTCCATAGATTCATTCGTGAAAGAAGATATCTCTTTAGCTAAAAAAGTTTTGTTATCTGATTGCGAAGCCGATCAGCTTCGCAATGTTATACAAGAAGAACTTATTGAAGGTTACATGGTTAAAGATGGAACTACCGCGCCAAGAGCTGTTCAGCTGTTATTGATAGCCCGTTTCTTGGAGCGTATATGCGATCACACGACAAATATCGCGGAAGACGTGATTTACATGGTTCAGGCAGAAGTTGTAAGGCATCATCCAGAGAAACTATAATCGCAGTCCGTTAGATTTTTTTACCTCGTTTATTGTATATGAGATGTTGCAAAATACGTCATTTCGACCCCGATTTTCATCGGGGTAAACTGCAGCCGGAATCCAGAAGCGTAGACTTGTCATTTCGGTCCCGGTTTGCACCGGTGCAGGCTGTAATATGCCAAAACCACACCTTCACGATAAATCCATATTTTTTGTAAGTCAAGCAGGATGTCTACTGCCTTTTCTCATAGCGTCCAATCTATTGTTCGGCTGGATGTTTTTTAAGTTCTCAATCTGGTTATCGATTGGAATGATTCTGATTTTGTTATTTATCCTTAGCGCGCGTATCGCGATGAGAAAAATATTCTCTTCGCATACAAAACGCGATAACGTCATAGATGTAGAAGGGGTAGTCGTAAAGGACGAGGAAAAGTATGTTAAAAATCGGTAAATTGAAACTTAAGTCAAATTTAATCCTTTCGCCTATGGCTGGAATTACGGATTTGCCATTTCGCATGCTCTGCCGTAGATTCGGCGCGGAACTAGCTTTTACGGAGATGATTAATTGTTGCTCAATCAGTTATAAAAGCCAGAAGACTAAACAGATGCTTTCTAGTTTAGCCAAAGATAAACCTTTAGGTATCCAAATATTAGGCTGTGAAGAGCACCATATTTTAAAGAGTATGGAGGTTTTAAGAGGTTATGAATTTAATCTTTTGGATTTTAATGCCGCTTGTCCGGCAAAAAAAGTAGTGCGTAGAGGCGAGGGGGCAGGCTTATTGCAAGATCCAAAAAAATTTGCCAAGATATTGAAATTAATCGTCAAGAACGCGTGGCTTCCCGTAAGCGTGAAAATCCGCGCGGGATGGGACAGTAGTTCAGTTAATGCCAGAGAAATCGCTTTGATTGCCCAAGATTGCGGAATAAATGCCCTGTTTCTTCATGGCAGGACTAAAACCCAAGGCTATAGCGGCCAGGTGGACTACAATATAATTAGAGAAGTTAAAAAAGCTATCTCTATTCCTTTGATTGCCAGCGGAGATATTTTCTCTGGCCCATTGGCTAAGAAAATGTTTGATGAAACCGGATGTGATGGCCTGGTAGTCGCCCGGGGATCCTTTGGTAATCCCTGGATATTTAAGAAAATTAAGGAATATTTAAGAAGCGGTAAGCCTGCAGGGCAATGGTTTGGCTTCCCAAATAGCCAAAGCCATAAGATTGGTAATCAACCCAAAGAAGAAGATATCATTAAAGTTATGCTGGAACATTTAAATGCCTGTATTGATTTTTACGGAGAGAAAAATGGAACAATTATCTTTCGAAAATTTTATATTTGGTATGTTAAGGAGTTGCGTAAGGTTCGCCGGTTAAGCGGAAAATTTTCGCATAGAAAGAGGCCCCTTGCTTTACATGGCCCTGGCGCCGGGGAAATCGAAAAATAATATTATGAGAAATAGAATGAGGCTTTTGTTGTTAATTGGGATAGCGGGGTTTTTTATTTCTGCCGTTTTTGTTTTTGACGCGTCAGCTAATTTTTTTCAAAAGGCTTTTACTGAAGAATCCGGTACGCCGCGAAACCCTATTATTGATAGCGACATGACACTGGAGGAAGCATTAAGAAAAGCGAGTCCGCTTGAATTTAAAAAAAGACAAAAACTTGTAGAGGTGGTATATTATTCATTTGATGGAAAAATTCACAAGGGTCAGCTTGTTATAGACGAGAAACTCGTGGAAGATATCCGGGAAGTATTCCGCGTCATGTTAAAATACAAATTTCCCATTACTTCCGTTATCCCGATTTCTCATAATTGTTTTTTTAGAAATGGAAAGTGGAATGAAGACGACCTTTCTATGGCCGCCAATAATACTTCCGCGTTTAACTATAGATTAGTAACCGGAGGAAAATCTCTCTCCATGCATGCTTATGGATTCGCTATAGATATTAATCCCTTGCAAAATCCCTATATTAAAGGAGGCATTGTTTTGCCTCTTGGGGCAGTATACGATATACATAAGCAGGGAACACTTGCCAATGATTCTCCTATTGTAAAAACATTCCTACGGTTGGGATGGATTTGGGGAGGCAATTGGGAATCTTTGAAAGATTATCAGCATTTTGAAAAGTTCCGGAAAATATATGAAATTAGAAGATAATAAGAAATGTTTCGTTTGTGGATCTGAAAATAAGCACGGCCTTGGCCTTAAATTTGTTATTGACGAAAATAACATTATGCAAACGGAATTTGTTCCCTTGGAACAGCATCAGGGATTTAAGGGCATTATGCACGGCGGGTTAATTGGGCTTATCTTGGATGAGGTAGTGGTGAACTTGGCGTGGAAGTTGGGCAAGAACGCGGTAAGCGCTGAACTTAATATCAGGCTAAAAAGAACATTGACCTACGATCAAGGCCGAGAGATGGCCCAACATAAGCTTTTTTCAAAAGAAACAGAAATAGAAGTTTACTTCGCCCATCCTCATTCCCCTTGGGAACGAGGAACAAATGAAAATACCAATGGTCTGATACGACAGTATTTTCCTAAAGGAACAGATTTTTCAAAGATCTCAAAAGATAGGCTTAAAGAAGTTCAAGATGAATTAAATGACCGTCCGCGTGAAACGCTTAACTGGTATACGCCTCATGAAAAATTCTGTGAAGTGTTGCGTTAGAAACTTGAATCTACCTAACATTTGCGCGTCTTAATAACTTCGGATAATACTATTTATCGCATATGAATCCCTTTTTGGGCGGGCAAGCCCGCCCCTACGGGTCGTCATTACGAATCGTCGCGTAGGGGCGGGCTTGCCCGCCCTTTGTTGGTTATTAAACCCAAGACTATGTCCACAATAAATACGAAAGAACCATAAAAGTTGATTAAACTAAATAATGGCAAAAATTAAATTAGATTTACATGATATTTTTAATATGGGAAGAGGAATAGACGCGGAGCTTAACCGGGTCATTGAAGAAGCTGTGCGGAAGAGAATTTCTTTAGTAGAGATTATCCCTGGCAAGGGGAGGGGACAATTAAAAAAACATGTATTACGTTTTCTGGAACAGCCGAATATAAAAAATCTTTATCATAGGATAGAAAAAGATGATAAGAATTTTGGTAGAATTTTTGTGCATTTTCGGTTTTAAGGAAAACAGGCGCAAAAAAATATTGGCGGATTGCGGAAAGTGCGTTAAAATATAAAATTAAGACGTTCGCAAGGGGGATTATTGCGAAATGCGCTAAAACCGTCATTCCCGCGAAAGCGGGAATCCAGAAACTGAAACGCTCGTTAATAAAAATCTCTGGATCGTCCGGTCAAGCCGGACGATGACAATTTTAGAATCATTCGTAATAAGGGCGAAGGAATTGCTGTAAAGGGTTGGAAGTAAT
>CAKKQB010000001.1 GCA_919901915.1 Omnitrophica bacterium GWA2_41_15 | reverse complement strand
TATCTCGAATTGTATTCAATAAAAATCTAATGAAATGAGGCACATATTGCTGTAGGGTATCTTGGAGTCAAGGAACTAACGCAACACCTTAATCTGTTAAATCTGCTATAATAGTAGAAAAATAACAGAAGAAAGGAGTTGAAAATGATAAAAAAAACGGTGTCCAGGTTGTTTATCAAAAAATGTTATTTTATTTGGTAAAAGCGTAAATTTCAAACAACGTTTTAAATGTTTAAATTGTCGTATAACTTTTATTTGGAAAAGTCCAAATAATAAAATACATAATGAAAAACATTGGTTTGATCTTTGGATCAAAGAAGGTTATACAATCCGCCAGTTGCGATATATTTCAGGGCATTGTTTGCCTTTAGTCCTGGGGTCAGACTCAAATAATTCCTTGCAATATAGGCAACGCCTTCGCCTGTTGCGTGATGGCTGATTAGCTTGTCTCATAGTTCACCTCAAAGACAAGTTTGACATCTTTGGAAAGAAAAAACTATTTAAAAGGTTGAGTTTTTTAAGAAGGTTTATAGAAAATTATTTCCGGCAGGAATTAAATTTTAAATTTTTTCCCCACAGAACCACCATTATTATTCTTGGTATCACTTTGGTTATTCCCTACATCTTCTTCAATTCCCACTGTCGTAAGTTTTGTTTTAGCATGTAATCTCTTATCTTGAGAGTGTTGCAAAATAGCTCGAAGTCGTCATTCCGGCGAAAGGTCGAACCCAGTTGGGCTCTGACACTTCCTCGGGCATTTCGGCCTCGCCCAGTTAGGCTCGGCACTTCCTCGGGCAATTCTGCCCTCGGTCGCCGGAATCCAGTAATTGAAATGCTCATCGACAAAAATTCTTAGATCCTCCGGTCAAGATAGAGGATAACAAATTGGATACATTTCGCAACAGTCCTATCTTTGACAATACAGCTTCTTCAATCATATTTTAATATGACCTTAGGTCAGGGCATCTGTCAAGCAAAAAAATATGCCCATCCTTATTATTATACCTTGAGAATTTTTTTGGCCTTCCGGAGGAATTTTGTTGCGGAACCCAGAGAAGATTCAGCTCCTTCTCTGGAAAATTCACTATGATAATCTGCTCCTTCCCTAAGCACCATCGCGGTATGGAAGTCCTTTGCTAACTCTTCCTCGATCAAGCCATGTTCAACAAACAATGCCTGTAAAGCAACCAATAGATAATAATGGCTTTTTTCTCTGTAGTTTTTTGAGTAGATAAGAGCCCTTACTGCATGAAACATAGAATAATACGCAGCAATTGTTGTATATTTATATTTTTTGTTCTTAAATCTGTCCTCAGCTTCGTTTATATCGTCCTCAGCAGCATCTAGCTCCTTTTTTATCGATGCCTTTCCTCTGCTGAAATGGAGTATCCTTTTCTTTTGAAGAGCTTTTTGAAATTCTAAATTGGCCTTTGCTCCCATAATACGATTCCTTTTTCGACTTCTCTATAGAAAATAAGGCTACTTTTCTTTGATTTTATAAAATCGTTGGGTGTGTGCGCCACATACTGAATTTTTTCCCTTAATTTATCCTTAAATAGTATTTCTTTAACTTCCTCAGTATCTCTAGTCATAATAAAAATGTCGATATCGCTATCAGAATTATTTTCTCCTTTCGCAGCGCTGCCATAAAGGATTATTTTTAGCGAATATCTTTTTAATTTTTCAATTAAATGATTTAAAGAAACAATGTTCTGTAAGATTTTCAAATATTTTATACTGGGAACTTTAGATAACGCTTTATAAAAATACATTCTTCCTTTTTTCTCCCGCACAACCAGACCCTCTTTTGCCAAATCTCTCAAGGCAAAATTTGCCCCGGCTTTACTGACTCTTGTAAGTTTGGAAATCTGGCGGTCAAAATACTCCTTATCAGGATTTTGAATAAGAAAGGAAAGTATTTTTTGGGCATTCGTAAAGAATATTAATTTCTCTGTCATTAGTAAATCTCCTTAATCTAATACATTAGACACAAATCTATTCTATTAGATTTAATCCTGATGTCAAGAAAAATCACTTATCATAATCGCAAATCAAAACTCGCTTTTCCTCTTGTTTTTTATTCTTTAGCTGTATTAAGAGACTGGCTTATGAGCGGAAAAATTTTTGGAATCTTTCAGCGAAAACTGCCTGAGCCCGTCTTAGCTCGTAAGAGCCGATGGGCGAGTTCCGCAGCTGCCGAAAAACTTTTCGCGAATGCCTCAGCAAATAAAAAATAAAAAACAAGGGAGAGCGCGCTAAAATTCACAATATTTACGAAAGAATTGAATAATGCCCTATACGGTCCATAATGGCTGAGGCAAAGATATTATCCGTAAAGATATCTGACTACTGTTCAAAAGCCTTGTTTGTAGTAATGATAAGTGAGCCCTTTTCATACCTTTTAGTAGGGGCGAGCTTGCTCGCCCTGTCCTTTTTTATATCGATTACCTCCTGCATTAATTAGCTCCCCGTAACCTAATTATACCAGATTTTCTTTTGGTAATACGACATTTCTAAATTGGTAGAATACGACATTATCATATTGGGATTACAGCATTTTTATTTTTCAAAACCATTTCCTTAATTCCTTCTTCAAGAGTCCACGGCGCCTTCCACCCAAGCAAATTCCTGATTTTACTACTGTTAACAAGCAGAGACCCGGTTAATTTCTCCAATTCCTCGCTTTTTCCTGCAATTCTAAACAACATCTTTAAAATAACAGGAGGCAAATAAAAAAGGTGACTGTCACGCCTTTTGTGACTGTCACCTTTTTTATTGAATATCTTATAACGCCTGTCATCCTGAGTTCTCCCCCAACGCGTATCATCCTGAGGCCTCCCCCAACCCGTGTCATTCCGGGCCTCCAAACCCCTGTCATTCTGAGGCCTCGCAGAGGCCGAAGAATCTATCTTTTGGTATTTTTACTATTTCACCAGCAATCATCCTTATCAATTCCGGCGTAGACACATCCTGTCCATCACTTACCATAAAAGTCTCGCCCCCTGCCAACGGATGAGTAACACAAGCACTAACAACATCCACCAAATTCCCAACATAAAGAAAACTCCTCCGGTTATTAATCCCCTTAAACGGCAACGGTAGCCCAGCGCCAGCGATTTTAATCAAATTCTTAAAATTCGCCTTTACCCCGGGCCATAAACCAAAGGAAGCCGTAAAATTACCACTTCAAGTCCAATTTCACGAGCTATGCAAGCCAATGAATCTTCAGCTTCCCGCTTACTAATACCATAAGCATTCTGAGGCGCAGGAATATCTTTTTCGGTATACGGCCTTAAGGCTCCTTCTCCATTAACTTTGACCGAACTAATAAAAATAAATCTCCTAACTCCAGCCTTTGCCGCCATTCGCGCCAAACGTTTAGTTCCCAGTGTATTCACTTTATGAAAAGCTTCAAGAGGATTATCCGATGAATCCTTCATTATATGAACCCGTGCCGCTAAATGAATAATTGCATCCACTCCGGTTAAAGCTTGCTGCCAATCCGTTGACTCATTTATATCTCCAATTTGGATATATTCATCAACCCCAGAAACATCACGAGCATTACCGCGAACAGCGACTCGGACAAAATAATCCTTTTCTTTCAAAAATAAACACAAATGCCGCCCAATAAACCCATTCGCGCCGGTTACAAGTACCCTTTTATACTTATCTATTTTCATTGGAAATTAAGTATTATGCCGTCGGAATTATCGGAATTACTTAATAATTATTGCGTTATAGATTCCCTGCTTCCTGAGCCAATCTTTTTACATGCTCTACCATATACAACGGCAGTGTCAACACTTTATCATGCAAAGACAATTTTTCTTGCGAAAAGCGTATACCAAACAATGATTTCTTTTCTTCAATAAACAGTTTTAGCGATTTAAGCGTGCCAGTTTTACCAGCTTTAACCTCTACTGGCAGTATTAGGGAATCTACCGCTATAACATAATCAACCTCAGCCGAACTATTTTTTTTATCACGTGCCCAGAAAAACAGGCCGCGTTTTAAATAACTGTCCGAATTTGCCCTTAGTTCCTGGCCAATAAATTGTTCTGTTACGGCGCCGGAATTAATTTGAATAAAATTATTCGTTAATGTAATTTCTGCCTGCAGGCCGCAGGCATTTTGCATTAGGCCTACATCAAGAAAGTTCAATTTGAATTTCATTTCTTTGATTTGCGCTTCCAAGGGAAGCCCTGAAGCAGTAGTAGCATATACCGGATAAATAATACTGGTTAATTTTAAAAGGTTAACTGCCTGTTTAATATCTCTTGATTTACTATCAGCATCGATATTTGAATATTTAATGCGATTGCCAACGAGCCGTGGAGCTTCATCCAATACCTTTTGCAAATATTTGTGTTCAGAAAAGTTAGCGTATTTTCCAAAATCATTTCGATATGTTTGAAGCAGGGAATTTTGAATTCGTTGGCAATTTAAAAAGTTTTTGCTCTCAAGATACTCTTTAACTACAGCTGGCATGCCCCCCACAATAAGATATATCCGCAGCAAATCCATCAGTTTCTGATGCGCTACATCATCAAATACGCTATTCAGTCGTATCTCCCGCAGATAATGCCGCAATAATTCATTTCCGGACGCCGTTAAAAACTCGCCAAACGACAAAGGCTCAAGATATATAAATTGAATCCTTCCCACCGGCATTTTAAAATTTGAACTATTAAGAACGAACTCCATCAATGAACCTGCTCCAATAACAGCAAGCTTACTATATTTTTCTTTAAAATAACGCAGGGCCATTATCGCGTTAGGACATTCCTGTATCTCATCAAGAAAAAGTAAAGTTTTCTCTGCTTCTATGGCTTCACCAGTAAGAAGCCGTAGCTTGTTAATAATCTCAACAGGATCAAGCGTAGTAAAACACTGCTTGAGTTCAGGCCTAAATTCAAAATTGACGATAACTATATTTTTAAATTCCTTTTTTCCAAACTCTTCTACGATGTAACTTTTACCCACTTGCCGTGCCCCTCGCAATAATAAGGGAAGCCTGTCCTTGCATTCTTTCCAGTTAAATAAATCTCTTTCCAAATCCCTTTTCATAGCAAACCCTTTCTATGTATGGCTAATATACAAGGATATAGTATAACAATACTGGCTATAATACAAGGTATATTATTTGGACTGCGCTACAAGCCACCTCAACTCAAGGCCTCCTGAATCCCCTCTTCTAACGTCCACCGCCGCCTTCCAACCAAGTAAATTCCCGATTTTACTGCTGTCAACAAGAAGCGACCCGGTCAATTTCTCTAATTCTTCGCTCTTACCCACAATCCTACATAGTGCCTTCAAAATACCCGAATGCAAAGAAAATAAATCCCGTTAGAGAACTCTGTTCTTTTACCCCGTTAGAAACGATGTTTCTAACGGGGCGAGCGGTTTACGCTGACGGTGGTATTAAACCACCGTCAGCTTTATAAGGTAATGACCGCCGACTAAAGTCGGCGGTTTTCTCTAACGGGATAAAACGGCCTTATTATTCATCAGCTCTCAAGGAACTCGTTTCCAGTATCTACATCAACTAAGTTACTTATTGCGTATAAGGGATAATTCCAAATATCGGCATAAATAGAAAACTCATCTAAAGACAATCTAACCCCTTTTTTAACTTTCCTTTCCATTAAAAATAACCTTAAGCTCTGCATCTTTCCCCTAACACCGGACTTAACCTCAATCGGAATAATGTCCATACCTTTTTGTATCACGTAATCTACTTCTGCGTTGCTGGCACGGCTTTCTCTATGCCAATAATAAATATCTTTTTTTTGGGCCTGCGACAGATACTTGATCAACTCATTACCAACAAATACTTCGGCCAAATTCCCTTTATTGATCAAATCAATATTCTGTGACGATAAAATTTCTTGTAAACCCAATCCCAGCATTTGCAAATGTATTCCGGAATCAAAAAGAATTACTTTAAATTTATTTGCCTTAATCTGCCCTCCCAATGGAATTCCCTGGGCTGAACTGTGATAAACCTTATAGACTAATCCTGCCTGAGCCAATATCTCAAGCGCCTCTTTCAAAGGAATATGCGCAGCCTGTGAATCAATATTAGAATATTTGAATTTACATCCTGCCTGCAGAGCTACAGAATTGAAAACTTCAAATCCGGTAATATCCCTGTGCTCCTCAAAATTCACTTCAAGAAAATATTTGAATTGTTTCCCAAAGGCCCTAATAGAATAGGTCTTACCCACCTGACGAGCCCCTTTAACTAAAAGAACTTTTCTATCAGCGCTATCTTTCCATATTAGTAATCTTTTATCTATATTTTTCTTCATAACTAAAATATACCTCTATTTTTAAGAAAGTCGAGGCTTAAAACTAAATTTTCTGTAAGAAAATCAAGGCTTAAGCAAAACTTTTATCGCGAACTATGAAACGACCGAGGGCGAAATACCCGAAGGAGTATCAAGCCCTGGCCCACTTTCCGTCATTGCCTGCCATAGGCGGGGCGAAGCAATCTCTTTAACCGTCTTCCTAATCCCCTGTTCAAGAGTCCACGGCGCTTTCCAACCAAGCAAACTCTTGATTTTACTATTGTCAACAAGAAGCGACCCAGTTAATTTCTCCAATTCATCGCTCTTTCCTACAATTCTGCACAGCGCCCTTAAAATACCCGAATGCAAAGAAAATAAAACCGCCTTCTTTTTCATCGCGGTTGCAA